>CAKUCE010000026.1 GCA_934643535.1 uncultured Clostridia bacterium
CGGAAAGCCAGCGCCTACGGGAAAGGCATGGCCCACAGCATTGCCAGAGGCCTGGCGGAAGCCGGGGTCACGGTGGTCAGCGGACTGGCCCGCGGGATCGACGGCGCGGCCCATCAGGGTGCGTTGGATGCAGACGGCTGCACCATCGGGATTCTGGGCAGCGGCATTAACGTGCCTTATCCATCGGAGCACGCGCCGCTGCTGCGAAAGATCGCGGGAGGAAAGGGTCTGATCCTCAGCGAATATCCTCTGGATGCGGAACCCGTTCCTTTCCATTTTCCCTATCGAAACCGGATCATTTCCGGCTTGAGTCTGGGCGTGGTTTTCGTGGAAGGCGAGGTCAAAAGCGGCGGGATGCTGACCGTTCACGCGGCGCTTGCGCAGGGACGGGAGGTATTCGCCGTTCCCGGACTGGTCGGGACCAAGGGCGCGGAAGGACCTCACACCATTTTGAGGGAAGGCGCACGGATCGTGACCAGCGCGCAGGATGTGCTGGACGATCTGAACCTGCTGTCCCACGCCAGGCGGCATCAGCGGGAGAAGATCGAAGTGACGGATCCCGCTCAAAGAAAGATCCTGCAGGCGCTTCAGGTGCAGCCCCTGACAGTAGAGCAGCTCTCACAGGAGCTGCACACCGACGCCGGAGAACTGCTGGCCAGTCTAAGCATGATGGAAATCACCGGGCTGATACAGCGGGAAGCCGGGAATACTTTTTTGGCTGTCTTTGCACCGAAGGAATAAGGAGGACGACTATGGCAACAACGCAGCACGGCCAGAAACTGGTGATCGTGGAATCTCCGGCCAAGGCAAAGACCATCGAAAAATTTCTGGGGAAAGGCTATAAGGTCGAAGCCTCGCAGGGGCACGTCCGCGACCTGCCGAAATCGCAGATCGGTGTAGACCCCAGCCACGACTTTGCCATGAAGTATATCACCATTCGGGGCCGGGGCGATATTCTGGCGCGCATCCGCAAGGAAGCCAAGGGCGCGGACGTGATTTATCTCGCAACCGACCCTGACCGCGAGGGAGAGGCCATTTCCTGGCATCTGGCCAATGTGCTGGATATTGATACGGCGCAGAAGTGCCGCATCGAATTCCATGAAATTACCAAAAAGGCCGTGAAGGATGCGATTAGCCATCCTCGGGCCATTGATATGGATCGGGTGGACGCGCAGCAGGCGCGGCGCGCACTGGATCGTCTGGTGGGCTACAAGATCAGCCCGCTGCTTTGGGCTAAGATCAAGAAGGGATTGTCCGCCGGTCGTGTGCAGAGCGTAGCCACCCGTCTGGTCGTGGACCGGGAGCGGGAGATCGAGGCTTTCATCCCGGAGGAATATTGGGATGTTACCGCCAAATTCGAAGCGCCGACCCAGAAGGGACGCAAGGTCGGCTGCGATGCGAAGCTGGTGCTGCTGGACGGCAAAAAGGCCGTTATCCGCAACGAAGCGGAGGCAAAAGCCGCCAAGAAGCGTATTTTGAACGCCGGCTTTGCTGTGTCTCAGTGTAAACTGGGCGAAAAGCTCAAGCGGCCTCAGCCGCCGTTCACCACTTCCAGCCTGCAGCAGGAAGCCAGCCGAAAGCTGAATTTTTCCACCGCCAAGACCATGCAGGTGGTGCAGCAGCTTTATGAAGGCATTGATCTGGGCAAGGCGGGGACTGTCGGTCTGGTGACCTATATCCGTACCGACAGCGTTCGTGTGTCCGAGGAGGCGGTGGCCGCCGCCCGCGGGTTCATTCAGACGCAGTTCGGGGACGAATACTGCCCGGAGAAGCCCAACCAGTACAAGGGCCGCAAAAACGCACAGGACGCTCACGAGGCCATCCGGCCCACTTATGTGGAGCACACGCCGGATAGTGTAAAGGCCTGCCTGACCAAGGAACAGTTCAACCTGTACCGGCTGATCTACACCCGTTTTCTGGCCAGTCAGATGAAGCCGGCGGTCTTCCAGACCCTGACCGCCGATCTGAGCGGCGGGGGAGCGGTACTGCGCTATTACGGCGAGCATATGACCTTTGCCGGTTATCGCGCCGTATATATCGAAAGCACGGATGACGAGCAGGAAACGCCGGAAAGCATTCTGCCGGTGCTGAAAGAAGGCAGCAGCGTGAACTTTACCTCCGTCAACGCGGAGCAGCACTTCACCCAGCCGCCCGCCCGGTACACGGAGGCCTCGCTGGTGCGCACGTTGGAAGAAAAAGGCATCGGTCGACCCAGCACGTATGCGCCCACCATCACTACGATCATTTCCCGCGGTTATGTAAGCCGGGAGAAAAAACGTCTGTATCCTACCGAATTGGGCTATATGGTCACCGACGTGATGTTGGAATATTTCTCGCCCATTGTGGATGTGGACTTCACCGCCCAGATGGAAGAAAAGCTGGACGAGGTGGAAGAAGGGCAGGCGGAGTGGCGTAAGGTGCTGCGCGATTTCTATCCTCCTTTTGAAAAAATGCTGGACGAAGCGGAAAAGCATATTGAAAAAGTGGAAATTCAGGATGAGGTCAGCGACGTGCCCTGCGATAAATGCGGCGCGATGATGGTTTACAAGATGGGACGCTTCGGTCGTTTCCTGGCCTGCCCCAACTTCCCGGAATGCCGCAACGCCAAGCCGATCCTGACCTACATCGACACGCCCTGCCCCAAGTGCGGCGCGCGCCTGATGGAAAAGACCAGCAAGAAAAACCGAAAGTTCTACGGCTGCGAAAAATACCCGGAATGCGATTTCGTCAGCTGGGAAAAGCCCATCCCGGAGAAATGCCCCAAGTGCGGCAGCTATATGGTCGAAAAGCGGGGCAAACGTGGGGAGCGCATTCATTTGTGCGCCAATGAAACCTGCCGGTATAAAGAAACGGTCACCAAAGAGGAGAAGGACGAAGAATGAGCGTAACGGTATTGGGCGGCGGTCTGGCGGGATGCGAGGCCGCCTGGCAGTTGGCACAGCGCGGGATTCCCGTCAAGCTGTACGAAATGAAGCCCGGAAAGAAGTCGCCGGCTCATCATCTGGATACCATGGCGGAGCTGGTCTGCTCCAACAGCCTGCGCAGCGACCGGCTGACCAATGCAGTAGGACTGCTCAAAGCGGAAATGCGCCTGCTGGGTTCCCTGATCATGCGCGTGGCGGACGAAACGGCCGTGCCAGCAGGCGGGGCGCTGGCTGTGGATCGGGATCATTTTTCGGAGGGCATCGACCGGGCGATCCGCCAGCATCCTTTGATCACTGTGATCCCGGAAGAGGTGACGGAGATTCCTGCCGAGGGAACCGTGATCATTGCTACCGGCCCTCTGACCAGCGACGGCCTTTCTGAGGCAATCGCCCGGATGCAGGGGCTTTCTACGCTGCATTTCTATGACGCAGCCGCTCCGATCGTGACGGCGGACAGTCTGGATATGGACAAGGTTTTCCGCATGTCGCGCTACGACCGGGGAGAAGATTATCTGAATTGCCCCATGACGCAGGAAGAGTATTTCGCCTTTGTTCATGCCCTGCAGACTGCCGAAACCGCCGAGGTACACGGCTTTGAAGAAAAGGCCGTTTTCGAGGGCTGCATGCCCATCGAAAGCATGGCCAAGCGGGGCGACATGGTCATTGCGTTCGGGCCCTGCAAGCCTGTGGGCCTGAAAGATCCTCGGACGGACAAGGAACCTTTTGCAGTGGTGCAGCTTCGTCAGGATAATGAAAACGCGACGCTTTACAACATCGTCGGATTCCAGACACGGCTGCGCTTCCCGGAGCAGCGGCGTGTTTTCGGCATGATTCCAGGACTGGAAAACGCGGAATTTGCCCGCTATGGCGTGATGCACCGCAACACCTTCCTGAACAGTCCCGGCTTTCTGGACGATACTTATCGGGTCATCGCCGAGCCGCGTTTGTCCTTCGCCGGACAGATCACCGGTGTGGAGGGCTATGTGGAGAGTGCGGCCAGCGGCCTGCTGGCGGGGCTTTCCGTTGCCTGCCGGGAAAAAGGGGAGGAACCGCCCCATTTCAGCGGAAGGACCGCTATCGGTGCCATGGGCCGCTATGTCAGTTCGCCTAATGCCCGCTTTCAGCCCATGAATTGCGCGTTCGGGCTGATCGATCAGCTGGAAGTCGCTCCCGGTGAAAAGCGCATACGGAACAAGCAGCTTCGCTATGAAGCGATTTCCAGACGGGCGCTGGCGGAAGTCGGACAGATCGCCGCAGAAATGGCGAAGGAATGAAGCAGGATACGGGGAGGCATGGACGATGAACAGAAGAGGAATGGCATGGTTTCTGACGCTGGTATTGCTGGCGGTGTGCGTACTGCCGGTCTCGGCGCTGGCCAAGTCCAAGCAGATGGAAGATGACGTCCCGGTCTGGACGGAGGAAACGGTCAAGCAGTATGCGACAGACTACATTGGCGGACGGGATATGAGCCGCCTTTGGGGCTATTACGATTTGCAGATCCGCCGGTATATGCCGCTGCAAACCTACGAATGCTTTCTGACCAATCTGGAATGGATGACGGGACGTTTTATCCAGTTCGGCAGCTACCGCAGCTTTGAAGAGGAAGAGCTTCAGCTCAAAACCCATGTGCTTCACCTTTGCATGGAAAAGCAGGATCTGGAGCTGTACTTCACCCACAAAAACAAGGAAGACGACTGGGAAGTCATGGCGGTTCAGTTCGTTCCGGCGGAGAAGGAAAGCTATGATCCCTCCATGCAGGTGGGGGAACAAGCGCCGGACTATACCGAAACGGAGGTCAGCTTCGGCACGGAGTCTTTTCCGTTGAAAGGCACGCTGACCCTGCCGTCCGAAGCCTCCGAGGCCAATCCGGTGCCCGCCTGTGTGCTGGTACATGACAGGGGCGCGATGGATCGGGACGAAACGCTCGGTTCGACCCACCTTTTCGCTGATCTGGCGCAGGCCTTTGCCGACCTGGGCATCGCCACCCTGCGGTATGACAAGCGCACCTATCTGTACGGTGAGTCCGCAGAGATGTCGGTGGAGGAGGAAGTCATCGACGATGCTGTGCTGGCGGGAAAAGCTCTCGCCGAGAATTCGATGATTGATGCTTCCTTAATCGTCGTAGTCGGTCATGGCTTTGGCGGAACGCTGGCGCATCGAATTGCCCAGGCGTCCGACGGGGTGTTCAGCGCCGTTGTGATGATCGGTTCTACCGCGCTTTCTTATGAGGACTATCTGCTCAGTCATGGCGATCTGAGCGCCTATACCGCCGACGAGCGGAAGGAATTTCACGATACGCTGGCCCAGCTTTCCAAAATGAAGGAGCAGACAGCCCGTGAACAGACGGAAATCATTTTCGGGCACAGTGTGTACTATTTCTGGGAGCTGCAGAAGACAGATCATTTTGATCTGATCCGGAAGCTGCGTCTGCCCACTTATATTGTACAGGGCAAAAACGACCCGCTGGTACCGGAAAAGGAAGGCTGGCGCAGATACAGCACCAAGGTGGGCGAAGGCGTCAAGTACGTGACGTATCGTTCCTTCCCGGGCCTGAACCATGTGCTGATGAGCGATTCCTCTACCGACGGCTATGGGATGCCGCAATACACGAACACGGCGACCCTGGACCGAAACGCAGGCCGCAGTCTGGGACAGTGGATCCTGAGTCTGAAGCAAAGCGCGGACAAGTAACCGCAAGAACAGAGAACGAGGTGAAACGTTATGGCAATGATGGGTACCACAATTTGCGCCGTTAAGCGCGGCAATCAGATCGCCGTGGCGGGAGACGGCCAGGTTACGATGGGAGAGCATACGATTTTTAAGTCTACCGCCAAAAAAGTGCGGCGCGTTTACAATGGACAGGTGCTCGTGGGCTTCGCCGGGTCGGTGGCCGACGCTTTCAGCCTTTGCGAACGTTTCGAGGAAAAACTGGTGCAGTGCGGCGGCAACCTGGAACGGGCAGCCGTGAATCTGGCGCAGGAATGGCGCGGCGATCAGATCGCCCGCAAGCTGGAAAGCATGCTGATCGTGGCCGACAGGGAAACGCTGCTGATTCTGAGCGGCACGGGCGAGGTGATCAGCCCGGACGACGGCGTGGCGGCAATCGGTTCCGGCGGCAATTTCGCGCTGGCAGCGGCCCGGGCGCTGGTCAGAAATACGGACATGTCCGCGGAGGATATTGCCGTGGAAGCGCTGAACGTGGCCGCATCCATCTGTGTTTACACCAACGACCACATCACCGTGGAAACGCTGTAGGAGGTTCATCATGAAGGAATTGACGCCCAGAGAGATCGTTCGTGAGCTGGACCGGTATATCATCGGGCAGGACGAGGCTAAACGCATGGTGGCCATCGCCCTGCGGAACCGCTATCGCCGTTCGTGCCTGGATGAGGAAATGCGCAGTGAGATCAGTCCCAAGAATATTCTGATGATCGGCCCTACCGGCGTGGGCAAAACGGAAATTGCCCGCCGTCTGGCCAAGCTGGTCAAAGCGCCTTTTGTAAAGGTAGAAGCCACCAAATTTACCGAGGTAGGCTATGTGGGCCGGGACGTAGAAAGCATCATTCGGGACCTGATGGAAAATTCCATTCGCATGGTACGAAAGGAGTTCTCCCAGAAGGTAGAAGCTCGCGCCCAGGTATTGGCGGAAGACCGTTTGGCCGAGCTGCTGGTAAACCCGCCGAAAAAGACGACGGCCAATCCGCTGGAAATGCTGCTGGGCACGAAAAAAGAGCCGGAAATCTCACAGGAAGAAAAAAACAAGCTGTCCCTGCGCCGGGATGAAGTGCTTCAGAAGCTGCGGGCCGGAGAATTGGAAGAGCGCGAGTTGGAAATTGAAGTGGAAGATACGCTGCCCGAGCTGGAGGTCGGCGGCAATTCCATCAGCATCGGCGACATGATGGGCGGTATGATGCCGAAGAAAACCAAGATTCGCCGTGTGAAGGTAAAAGACGCGCGGAAAATTCTGCTGGAGGAAGAAGAAGCCAAGCTGATCGACGAAGACGAAGTTCGGGAAGAGGCCGTTCGCCGGGTCGAACAGCAGGGGATCGTCTTCATTGACGAAATCGACAAGGTGGCCGGACGCTCCAATGGCGGTCACGGCCCGGATGTCAGCCGGGAAGGCGTGCAGCGGGACATCCTGCCCATCGTGGAGGGCTGCACCGTCAATACGAAATACGGTGCCGTGCGGACGGATTATATGCTCTTTATCGCCGCCGGGGCGTTCCATGTGGCCAAGGTAACGGATCTGATCCCCGAATTGCAGGGCCGTTTCCCGGTACATGTGCAGCTCAAGAGCCTGACGCAGGATGATTTCAAGGCCATCCTGACACAGCCGGAAAATGCGCTGACACGGCAGTACGAGGCTTTGCTGGCCGTTGACAAGGTATTTTTGTCCTTTGAGGACAGCGCCATCGACGCGATCGCCAGCGCCGCTTATGTGCTGAACGAAACCAAGGAGGATATTGGCGCGCGCAGGCTCCATGCCGTGTTTGAAAAGCTGCTGGAGGACATCAGCTTCAACGCGGGGGGCGACGATATGCCCAACGTATATCTGAACATCAACGGCGACTACGTCATCGAGCATCTGGGGCAGGAGGATGTGACGATGGATTTGAAGCGCTACATTCTCTGACCTGACCCTGCGTGCAAAGGAGGAAGCTCGCTGATGCGGACGCGAATCACTCATATCTGGATGACCCCCGGCGTGTTGGCCGGGGAGGAAAGAATCCCGTTTATCCGGGATGCGGAGATCCTGATCGACGGAAACCGTATCGTTTATGCCGGCAAGCGGGAAGAAGCCCCGGCTTTTGCAGCCGAACAGGTGATCGACGGAAAGGGAGCGCTGGCTATGCCGGGCCTGTGCAATCTGCACACCCATACGCCTATGACGCTGTTCCGCAGCGTGGGGGCTGATCTGCCGCTGGATCGCTGGCTGCAGGAGGCCATCTGGCCGCTGGAAAAATTCCTGACCGACGACGCGGTGCGGGCCGGTACGGATCTTGGAACGCTGGAAATGCTGCGCTACGGTACTACGTCATTTAACGACATGTATTTTCACATGGATCGAATGGGGGAAAGCGTTCAGGAAAGCGGAATGCGGGCCATGCTGGGCCATGGTGTGGTAGATTTTGACGAAAGCTGCGCCGACCTGCTGCCGGGGATCGCCTTTGCGGAGAAATGGAACGGTGCCGCCAACGACCGCATCCACGTCAATCTGGCGCCTCACAGCGAAGGCGCTACCACCCGGAAGGTGATGGAGCGAACGGTGGAAGAGGCGCGCAGGCTGAATGCGGCCATTCATATCCACGTCAGCGAAACCAGAGCTGACCGGGATGGAAGCGTTCAGCGCCGCGGCAAAACGCCTCCTCAATATCTGGACGAGCTGGGAATGCTGGACGGCCCTCTGCTGGCCGCTCACTGCGTCTGGATGGACAACGAGGACATTCGCCTTTTTGCGGAAAAGGGCGTGTATATCGTCCACAATCCCATCAGCAATCTGAAACTGGCCAGCGGCGTGGCTCCCATTGCGAAAATGCTGGAGGCAGGCTGCAAGGTGGCGTTGGGAACGGACGGCGTTGCCAGCAACAACAATCTGAACCTTTGGGAAGAGATCAAGCTGATGCCCATGCTGCAGAAAGGTACGACGCTGGATCCTACGGTGGTATCTCCGGCTCAGGTATTGGCCGCCGCTACCAGCACCGGCGCGGAAGCGCTGGGCTATCATGATCTGGGGCTGCTGAGACCCGGCTATCTGGCGGACGTGATTCTGGTAGATATGACCGGCTGCAACTGCTGCCCGTGGAACGACCCCGAAAGCGATTTGATTTACGCGGTGAACGGCGGAGATGTGACCATGACCATGGTAGACGGTCGGGTGCTGTATCAGGAAGGACGCTATTTCACGTTGGATCCCAAGGTCGTGATGGAACGCGCCCGGAAAGAGAAAGAAACGATCTTCGAGAAGGCCCGGAAGAGTGCAAAAGCATAAAATACGAAACCTGCAAGGACGAAGGGTGCTTTCATGAAAATACTGGTGGTATGCCAGCATTACTGGCCGGAAAACTTCCGTGTGACGGAAATCAGCGAGGAATTGGTGCGGCGCGGCCATCAGGTGACCGCTCTGGTCGGCCTGCCCAATTATCCCACGGGCAACATCCCGGAAGAATACCGGCATCGCCAAAACCGCAGACAGGTACGAAACGGCGTAGAAATCCGACGCTGTTTCGAAATTGGACGCAAGCCCGGAAAAATCGGGCTTGCGCTCAATTATGTCAGCTACATGCTGTCGGCCTGTCATCATGCCCTGTGGATGAAGAAGGATTTCGACGTGATCTACGCCTTCTCTACCTCGCCTGTGCTGATGAGCCTGCCGGGCGCCTTTCTGCGGACGCTCTGGCCTCAAAAAAAGCTTCTGATCTATATCATGGACATTTGGCCGGCCTGCCTTGCCGCCATGAAAATTCCTGAAACGGCGCTGCTGTATCGCTTCATGAAACGGGTCAGCCGTCGGATCTACAGTCGGGCGGATAAGCTGGTCTATTCATCCAAACGTTTTCAGCAGTATTTGAAGGAGACCCACGGTATTATCGTCAGCGATGACGAATATCTGCCGCAGTTTGCGGACGGCGTATTCGAACAGCGATTGCCGGAGAAACGGCCGGACGGCTGGACGCATCTGGTTTTTGCGGGCAATATCGGAAAGATGCAAAGCGTGGATACGCTGATCAGAGCCGCAGCGCTGCTGAAAAGCGAGAAGATTCAGTGGCATATCATAGGAGACGGGGCCTGTGAAGAAGAATGCCGCCGGCTGGCGGATGAACTGCACCTGGGCGGGCAGGTCCACTTTTATGGCAGACGGCCGCTGGAAGAAATGCCGGAGTTTTATGCCCTGGCCGACGCACTGCTGGTCAGCATGCGGGGTGATCCGCTGGTCAGCGATACGCTTCCCGGAAAGGTGCAGACCTATATGGCCGCCGGAAAGCCGGTGCTGGGGTCGATCGGCGGAGAGGCGGCTTATGTGATCGAGCAGGCGGGCTGCGGACTTTGCGCCCCGCCTGAAAACCCCGGGGCGTTTGCCGAAACGGTTCGCGAATTTCTGAGGCACGGCGGGGAAGAACGCCGGAACATGGGCGAACGGGGCAGAACGTATTATGAAGTCCATTTTACCAAACAACGTCATATGGATCGTTTGGAAGCCATGCTGAAGGAACTGGCGGGGGAGGAATCTTGATGCGGGTGTTTCAGCTCAATACCTTTTGCGGGGAAAAAAGCACTGGCCGTATTGCGCTGGAGATCGCCCGTCTGGTGGAGCAGGACGGCGGACAATGCCGGATCGGCTACGGGGCGGGGACGCCTCCCAAAGAAGCCGAGCCATATGCTTTTCGCATTGGTTCAGCCTTGGAACGCAAAATATGCAGCCAGCTTCGGAAACTGTTGGATTATGAGGGAAGGGGCTGTTATTTCGGAACTAAAGCCCTGATAGATGAGCTGGAGCGTTTTCAGCCTGATCTGGTTCATTTTCACAACCTGCACGGTTGTTACCTGCATTTGCCGTCGCTTTGTGATTATCTGACCCGCAGGCAAATTCCCATCGTGTGGACGCTGCACGACTGCTGGCCTTTTACGGGACATTGCGCGTATTTTGATTACGCCCATTGCGAAAAATGGAAAACCGGCTGTGAACATTGTCCGCAGCAGCGCAGCTATCCCGTCTGTGTGGGATTTGACCGCTCCCGAAAAAATTACGAAATGAAAAAGCGGCTGTTTGCCGCTTTCCCCAATTTGACGATGGTCGTGCCCTGCGACTGGATGAAGGTTCCCTTAAGCCAGTCCTTTCTGGCGGACAGACCCGTCCGGAGAATCTATAACGGCGTTGACCTGCGGACTTTTTATCCCCGGCCAAGCGAATTGCGGCAAAAATACGGCTTGACAGGGAAAAAAGTGGCGCTGGCCGTAGCCTCCGACTGGGACGAGCGCAAAGGACTTCCCTATTTGATCCAGACGGCACAAGAGCTGGCACCCGACGAACGAATGGTCGCCGTCGGTTTGACGAGGGAGCAGATCGGCAGGCTTCCCGCGTCGCTTTTGGGCATCGAGCATACTTCCAGCCCGGAGGAACTCGCCCAATGGTACACAACGGCGGATTGTCTTGTAAATCCGACATTGGAAGACAATATGCCCATGGTAAATCTGGAAGCGCTGGCCTGCGGAACGCCCGTGGTGGTATTTCGAACGGGCGGCTGCCCGGAGGCGGTGGATGAAACCTGCGGGATTGTGGTTCCGCAGGGAAACGTGCAGGAGCTTCGCGCCGGGATTCGCAGGATGTTCGACGGTCAACAGGACAGGAAGGACGCATGCCTTCGCCGTGCCGCACAGTTTGATTCCCGAAAAACGTTTGAGCAATACATTGCTCTTTATAAGGAGCTTTGCCAATGAACCTGCTGTTCCTGACCCTGCTGTACCCGGAGGAAACGAAAGCACAGACCGCCGCCGCTTCCCGGGACGGGCTGCAGAATCAGATCGATAATTATCAACGTGCCTTTGTCCGGGGAATCCGGGAGAATCTCCGGGAAGGGGAAAGCCTGGATATTGTCAATTCTCTGCCCGTAGGCGTTTTTCCTTTCCGATACCGGAAGCTGTGGCTGCACGGCGGTCAGAGAAACGGGAATATCCGGGAACTCTCCGGCTTGAACCTTCCATGGTTCAAACAAAAGTTTCGGGAATGGGGCGCGGAAAGGGAGATCCTTCGATGGGTAAAGCAGAGTCCCGAAAATAGGACGCTGTTGGTCTATACGCTTTACGAACCATATATGAAAGCCATTCGCCGTGTCAAGCGCCGCTGTCCGGAGCTGAGGGCGGCGGTGATCGTGACAGACCTTCCCAATCAATGGGGACTGGCTTCATACCGAAAAGGGCTGATGAAGAAGATCGAATACGCTATGGGCAGGGAAAAACTTTGCCTTTGCAACGTATTTGACGGTTTTGTTCTGCTGACTGCCCCCATGCGAGAGGTGCTGCCGGTGGGAGACAAGCCCTTTGTTGTCATTGAGGGATTGATTCTGGAAAAGGAGCTTCCGCCAGAAACACAGGAAACGGAAAATTCGGTGCTCTACACTGGCACATTAAACCGCGAACTGGGCATCGACGAACTGCTTCGCGCCTTTGAGCAGATGCCGGAAATACAGCTCTGGCTGTGCGGCCGGGGCGATATGGAGAACGAGGTACGGCGCAGTGCCGAAACTCATCCCAATATTCGCTACTTCGGTTTTGTTTCACAGGAAGAAGCCCTTTCACTGCAGAGCCGCGCCGCGGCGCTGATCAATCCCCGCTCCCCGGAGGGCCTGTACACCCGGTACTCTTTTCCCAGCAAAACGCTGGAATATCTGCGCTCCGGCCGTCCCACGCTTTGCTATGCGCTGGACGGAATTCCAAAAGAGTACGGCCAGTATCTGATTTATATTCAGGAGCCTGGAGCAGACGGTATCCGCCGGGCCGTACAGGAATGGATGAAAAGACCCGCTGCTGAGCGCGAGGCGCGAGGCCGCAGCGGGCGCGAATATGTGCTGGGCAACAAGAATCCGAGGGCGCAGTGCGAAGCGCTTCTTTCCTTACTGCGGCGTATGGGGTAGCGGCTGATAGCGGACGGCCTGCCGTTCGGCCTGCTTCATTCGTGCGATCACCGCATCATATTGCTGATGACGCGTCTTTTGAAAATCCGAGTAAGAGATGGAAGGACCTGAAGTCCTTGCCGCCTGTTTCTCCGGCGCCTGCCGGACGGGAGCGGGCGGTTTTTCCGTTTCCTTGAGCTGGCGGGGGCTTTCGGCGGCAGCGACTGCGGCAGACGGGGCGGGAGTGACGGGTGCTTCCGGCTTTTCGACCGCCGTTTCCGTGTAGGGCAGACGAATGCTCTGGTATTCCAGCCACTTCAACTGCTTTTCCTCCCCGGTCAGCGCGGCGAATGGAGAAACTTGACCCTTCATAGAAAAACCTCCTTCGCTTCTGATGAGCGTAACTGCTGCATCCTATGCGAAGGAGGAAAGAAGGTGACGGAAGGAAAAAATTCGGATCAGAAACCTGCCATTGCCTGCGTGATCTGGGCCATGGCATTGGCTATATCCGCCGTGCTGGCACTGCCCATAGCCAACAGTCCTTCCAGATTGGAGGCGGCCGTCTGAATGTTCTGGTAATGAGTGGACGACACGTCCAGCTGGCTCATGAAGTCATAAGCCGTCTGAAGCAGCTGCTGGGCGTCGGAAACCAGATCGCCGTCATAACCATAGCCGCCGTTGTTTCCGTCGTCAACGGAATAGCCGTCCTGGTGCAGCGTACAATAATTGTAATCGCTGGCTGTTCCCAGATATTCGGCGATGACGGGGCCATACTGTGGATCGTTGACATAGTCGCTGAGCGGATGACCGTTCGGAATCACCACCACGCCCTTTACCGTGGTATTGGGGCAGTATTCGGTCGCCAGCATCCCGGTATCGGCGCATACCGTCATGGACTGGTGCATCTGACAGTAAACGGTAGGCACGGTAGGCTCAAACCAATAGTCGGTAACGGTACCATAGCCCATGCTGTCGTTCCGGCAGGCATCGGTGGCCAACTGGCCGCTGACGGCGCAGGTAGTAGCCGAGACGATGCCAAGCTGATCCGGCGTTGCCTCGATGATGTCGCGGTCGCTTAAACTCTTGGCCTGATGGATCCTGCTCATGTAGCTCTGCCAGATGGGCGCGGCGGAGCCGTTGCCGGTGGATTTGGAACTCAGCGGCTTATAGTTGTCGTGACCCACCCAGATGGCGGAAACATACCAGCCGGTCATGCCGGAGAAGGTAACGCCGCGCTGGTCGGAGTTGGTGCCGGTTTTTCCGGCCACCGTCTGGCCCTTGATCTTGGCAGCGCTGCCTGTGCCGCTGGAAACCACGCCCTTCATCATGTCTACGGTCATCCATGCGGTGGAAGGGCGGAAAACCTGACGGCGTTCCTGCTGGGCATGGCTGTCATAGACCACGTTGCCCTCGCTGTCCGAGATGCCCAAAAAGCTGATGGGCTGCTGATAGACGCCCGCGTTGGCCAGCACGCCATAGGCGACGGTCAGCTGCAGGGGGGTAATGCCGCTGGAACCGAGCGAGAGGCCGTAGGGCGTCGCGTCAATGTGATCGCTGTCAACGCCCATGCGAAGCAGAAAGTCCACGGAGCGATCCACGCCGACCATGGTCATCAGCGTCTGAGCGGCGGAGACGTTGTTGCTCTTCCGGATGGCGTTGCGCAGCGTTTCGGGGCCGACATAGCTGCTGGTGTTATAGTTCCGGGGCCACGTGTCCTTGCCGTCGGAGCCGGTCCAGCCTTTGATGGGAATCGGCATGTTGTAAACCACGCTGGCCGGCGAAGCGCCCAGTTCAATGGCCGGGGCGTAAACCGCGATAGGCTTGATGGTGGAGCCGATGGGCATTTTCATGTTGACGGCCCGGTTCAGGGTCTTGCGCTGCGTCGGCCGGTGCCGGCTGCCAACGATGGCTTTCAGTTCGCCGGTGCGGTAGTCCAGCACAACGGCGGCGGCCTGCGGCTGCTCGATCTCGGTATAAGTGCCATCATTATTCCGGGTACGGTAGACCTTGTCGCTGGGATCCCGCAGGGAAGGCCAGCTTGTCCATGTATCCAGCGTATCTTCTACGATCTCCTGAATTTGGGTGTCGATCGCCAGCGTGACCCGGTAGCCGCCCGTACGCAGCTCATTTTCCATTCTGGCCCGGTTTTCGCTGGTGTTTTCAAGATTGTTCAGCTTCAGGAAGCAGTCTACAATATCGGAAACCGCATATTCGACATAGTGCGCGTACTGATACATGCCGTCTCCTTCGGTGGTGGAGGTTTCCAGCACGTTGGCCGTGGCGGTGTTCAGCGCTTCCTGATACTGCGCCTGTGTGATGAATTCATTTTCATACATGCAGCGCAGCACATAGTCAGTGCGGTTGTTGGTCAGCTTCCGGTAATCGGTGGTTTCAGACTGACGGACATAGAAATTCCTGCGTGGATTGTAATAATAGGGGTTATTCGTCAGTCCGGCCAGCATGGCGCATTCGCGCAGCGTCAGCTCGCCCAGACTCTTGCCGAAGTATCCCTGCGCGGCTACTTCCACGCCGTAGTAGTTTTCCCCCAGATAAATGGTGTTCAGGTAGCATTCCAGAATCTGCGCTTTGGTATAGCGGCTTTCCAGCTGCATGGCCAGATAGGCTTCCTGAATTTTGCGCTTATAGCTCTGCTCACTGCTCAGCACCGTATTTTTAATCAGCTGCTGCGTAATGGTGGAGCCGCCCTGCTGGGAGCCGGTCGTAAAATTGGTGACAAAAGAGCCGATGATTCGTTTTACGTCGATGCCGTTATGGGTGTAGAAACGCGCGTCCTCCACGGCTACGAAGGCGTTGCACAGGTTCTCCGGCATGGCGGAAATGCTGACCATTACGCGGTTTTCGGTGCCCTTGTAGTCGGTGATGACATTGCCCTCCGTATCATACAGGAAGGAGGTCTTATCCTGATCGCTCAGGAGCGCCAGATCCAGGTTGGGGGCTGTTTCCATATATCCCTTGGCAATGCCCATCACGGCGCCGGCCAGCGCGAGTCCGCCCAGGACGATCACCAGAGCGAACAGCCGCAGGGTATTGATGCAGATGGAGACAAACAGATTGGGCTTGGAGAGACGGGGACGAAAAATGCTGAATTTTTTCCGGCCTTCCACAGAGGCGTCCCCGTTTTCAGGGATCTGATAGGCTGGGTCATCTGTATGAGTATATGGCTCCTGCGGCCGTTCGGCAGGATCGTTTGAAGAATGCGCGTGAAACAAAAAAGCACCTCCCGGGAAAATGAAGTGAGCAACGTTTCGAAAATCGCTGCCATTTTCCCCTGTATTATAGCATATCCTGCAGGGCGGCGCCATATGGGAGTGTAACAAGTAATACTTTCCATTTGTCCGCACAGGGCTTTTGAAGGAGGGGATGGCGATGAAATGCGGCAAGAAAAGAGGACTGCTCCGGACGCTGATCCTTGGACTGCTTCTTCTGACTGCCGGACTGATCCTTCTGGAACAGAATTTAAGTCAGACCTTATTGGACATGGCTTATGCGCAGGCTTATTCCGTCGCGGTCGAGACAGTCAACCGGGCGGTAAGGGATTGCGTGGGGGAAGGGCTGGATTACGGCAGTCTGGTCGAGACCACCATGGACCCCGAAGGGCGCGTCACCCTGCTCAGGACCAGAGCCGGAGCCATGAACCGTCTCGCGTCGGAAACGGCCCTGAAAGCCGAACAGGAGCTGAACGGGCTGGAAAATCAGAATGTGTACATTCCGCTTGGTTCGGCGCTGGGGATCAAGTTCCTGGCGGGCGCGGGCCCTCATATCCGTACACGGATCATTCCCATCGGCGCGGTCAGCACCGGGTTTGAAAGCACTTTTGAATCTGCCGGGATCAACCAGACAAGGCATAAAATTTTTCTGACCCTGCGCGCCACCGTCAGTCTGATCCTTCCCAACGGCTCTCAGCGTGTGGAGGTCAACAACACGTTTCCGCTGGCGGAAAGCATCATTGTTGGTCAGGTGCCTGACAGCTTTGTGGACGTGAACAATCAGGAGGATATGCTGAACCTTCTGCCCTGATCGGATGAACTGCGCAGACCGTCAGTTGCTTTTCGCAGACTTGGAATTTGATTTCCAGTCCCGCAAAGAAAAAACCGTACACCCGCTGCGGATCGTTCTGGTAATGAGGGCGAGGGTCGCCTTTCAGAATGGCCGTCAGGGAAGAGCGTTTTTCTTCGGGAACCATGCAAAGCAAGTCTTCCGGGAACTGGACGGTAAGTTCATCCCGCCGCACAGCGTCTGCAAATCCGCCGAGGGCGTCGGGCCGGCAGTCGGCATAGGGGAGATAGGGCTTCACATCGTAGATCGGCGTGCCGTTCATCAGGTCGGCACCGGAAACGATCAGTGCAACGCCGCCGGTCTGCTCATCGCGGCATATTTCCACCAGACGGACGCAGGAAAGGCCGATGGGATTGGGCCGAAAGGGAGAGCGGGTGGCAAAAACGCCCATGCGCTTATTTCCGCCCAGCCGCGGCGGACGAACTGTGGCGCTCCAGCGCTCCCGCCTCACTTCCGAAAAACCCCAGATCAGCCAGAGATGCGAAAAGTCCTCCAGCCCGCGAAATGCTTCCGCCTGACGGTATTCCGGCAGAAAGACAATTCGGGATCGTAGTTCGTCTACGATCCCGCTTTGTCTTGGTACGCCGAATTTGGTAGGAAAATCATTCTCAATGGTTGCGATGGGCTGAAGCGTCAGCCTTCCTTCGTTCCCCATATGCGTACCCTCCTGATGATCACCACGTGGCCTTGCTGGCCGTGGTCACGGCTTTCTGATGATCGTCGTCCACCTTTTTGGTGCCGTGCGTCATGCTGTTCTTGAAGTGGATGCAGAAATGACCGTCAAAGCCGTTGTCGATGGTGGAGGTACCATGGGGCATGCCGTTCATGGAGGCTGCATACACGTTTCCGTTGTACAGGATCAGAATAGCCCGCCGCCGCCAGCTCCATGAACCGCCGTAAATGCTTTTCAGGATCGCCGTGTCCTCAGAGGTGCGGGGTTCGGTGTCCATGTGATTGGAACCGGACCAGCGGACAGCCTCAAAGGTTTTGCCGGTCTTGACGTCCTTAATGGTGAATTTGGCGTTCTTGGGGATTACCTTGGTCACGTTGTCCTCGAACCAGTCCAGCGTTTTGGTCGTATACTTTTTGGTTTCGTTCTTCACATTGGTGGAGCTGCTGCTCTTGGAAGAGGAAGACGAAGTGCCGAACAAAACCCGAATGGTCGCCGCGCCCGCGAT
>CAKUCE010000027.1 GCA_934643535.1 uncultured Clostridia bacterium
CCCATACATAGACCAGCTTTTGAGTCAGTGTTTTTACATCATCGCGATGATAGATCAGGCCTGTTGTTTGATCCTGAATAAGCTCCAGATTTGCTCCGGTGTCGCTAGCGATCACCACAAGCCCCGCATGCATGTATTCAACGGTCACACGTCCAAAGCCCTCTGCCTTTGAACACATCAAGCCGATATGATAATCCTTCAGCCTGTCATATACATCGTTGCAGGCGCCAAGAAAACGGACCTGATTTTCAATTCCGCATTTCTTTAACGGCTCCGATAATTTCAACTTATAGGTTTCTGTTATTCCGCCGATAACATCCAACCTGAAATAGGGCCGGATCCTTTCCGGCAGCATGCAGAGCGCCTCAATGGCCTGATACTGTCCTTTATTCGGAATAACGCCACCAACGATCACCATTTTTACCGTCTGATCCTCCGCCCATTTCCTGTGATCCGCCGGTTTGATTTTTTGGCAGTCCACCCCGTTGTAGATGACTTCAATTTTATTTTCCGGGATCCCCTTTGTGATCCAGTAGCGTTTTACTGCTTCGGAAATGGCGATAAAGCCATCGGTATTTTGGGCAAGATATTTCACATAGTGCGGACGATATGACCAGCAGTTAAAGTCGAGCTCTGCAAATTCGCGAATGTGACACAGATTGGGAACGCCTGTCCTTCTTGATATTTCCATTCCCAGATCATCGCGCGCGACATTGGTATGAATGAGGTCGACGCTTTTCCAGTCAATAAGACGAAGCGCCTTCCGAATCGAAGAATGGTAATGCAGATAATAGTACGCAGCAAAGAGCCCCCACTTGATCGGTTTTTTCCACACTGCGTCCGGCGCTCCCTGCAGGAATGCGCCATGACCAACCGCATGGTTTTCGATCCCATCTGCATTCAGCAATTCATTCAGCCTGTTGTATCCGCTGGTCAAAACGATCGGTTCTACTCCATTCTCTTTTTTCATGGTGTCAACCAACTCGACCAGCGATTTTGTCGCTCCTCCTTCGATCCCAATATCGGCAATGTATACTACTTTCATGGCTTTCCTCTTTTATTCGTCGTCGCGCTTTTTTTCAAGAAGCGGTCTTACTTCGTTCCGTACAAAGGCGCCAATGGTGATCGCCATCGCTTTTGGCATCATATGCCAGATATTTTTCTGCATTTTCTGCTTAAACGTAGGCGTCGCCGTCATTGCCGGATCGTCCTTCCAGGGAGTCAGCGCGCGGTATTTTTCATATTGACCGCGCATCGGATGATCGCTGTTTGCTTCATAAATCCGCTTGCGAATATAAAAGAAATTTGTCGTATGGGTGATGACAGGCTGGTTTTTCGCTTCCGCGATCTGCGCTTCGGTATAATACCGCAGCGGCTGACGGAAACGAAGCAGCTCCGGATAGGTGAAAACCTGTTCCAGCGTCATCAGGTTATATTTCGGAGGCAGCACCAGCATGCGCTCTCCCACCACTTTGGTGATGACCTCTTCCTCATATCCCCCCAAAGCAATGTGTCTGTCAAAAAGCCCTTTGATGTACTGGTGAAACTGCTCGGTCCAGTTTTCCCTGCGCCATACGGATAAGTCGATCAAATACATTCCGGCGTTGCAGTGAATCGAATCGGGCTTCAAATGCTGCGTCTTTACCAGCGCCACTTCGCCCATACAATCGTCTACACCGGCGATCGGATGACCCTGCAGATCTGTGTTCCACAGGCCGTCCACTTTGTCCAGCACCATCGTGTCACTGTCCAGGCTGATCACCCGTTCCACTTCTTCGGGGAGGATATCGCCCAGGATCATTCTGGCATAGGTATGCCCCAGCGTTTTGATCGTAAATCTCTCGTCGTGATAAAATTCTGATGGCTCCGGCAGCGGAATGAACCGGACATTCCGCCCGTACTTCTCCGCCATCTGCAGGATCCTGTCCCGGTTCCTTTGTTGAATGTGATCGTCCACCACATAAACGTTGATCTCTTTCAGATGACGGTTGTTTTCAAATAGAGAGACCATCGCGACCGCACATACTTCCGCAAACAGATCGCTGCTGCAGTAAGCGACATTCACGATATCATCCTGATATTTCATCTCATTTCCCCCGCTCCATCATGGCTTTTATCCCCTCTGAAAATTCCGTTTTGGGAATAAAACCGGTATCTCTCTGAAGTTCCGAAATATCTGCCTGAAGATGCATCACCTGTTTTTCGCCATAGGGGATCGCGCCAAGAGCGACCTCAGCCTTCGGATTTACGGCGTCCCGGAGCTCGTAGATATACTCTGCAAGCGGCCGCGCCCTTCCGCTTCCAAGCACATATACTTTTCCGTCAATCCCTTGTTCTCCAACCAGACGAAAAGCCTCTGCCGCGTCTGCGCTGTAAAGATAATCCCATAGCTGTTCTCCCTTCGTCAGCTGCGGAATTTCCCCACTTTTCAATTTGCCGATCGTGGACATAACCATGCTCCGGGCCCCGTCGTTTGGCCCATACACACTCAAAATGCGCACCCAGATATGGCTCAGTCCCAACTGATGGGCATACTCACGCGTCATTTGACCGGCGCACAGTTTTCCTATTCCGTATCCCATTTCAGGAAACGCAGGGGTGTCGGGCTTCAGCAGGCCCTCTACCCGTCCGTATTCAGCCTGACTTCCTGCGCCAATGAAGGTATGGCAGCCAAACCGCTTCGCCGCCGCTACGGCATCCAACGCATAACGAACATTCTGATTCTGCAGATACAGATCGTTTCGGGCTTCGCCGGTCGTTCCCTCCCATGCAAAATGATAAAAAATTTCGTAGTTTTTTCCTGTATCATTCTGCACAGCCGCCAGTTCGTTCAGAGAGCAGTACTTTCTTGTGACCAGCTCATGCTCCGGGATCCGTTCATTGCGTTTTGAACCTTCACGGCAAAGTACCAGAATTTCCACCTGATGAGAAATCAGCTCTTTGATCAAAGCAGTTCCCACTGCGCCGGTTGCGCCTGTCAAGATCACACGCTTCATAGATTCTTCCTCATATTTCCGGCATCATCGGGATAAACATCTGCTTTTTCAGCTCCTCCCGGGGCAGGAAGGGGGCCAGATCCTCCAGCGGCGGACTGACCAGCGTTCCGTCCGGCAGGCGCTTCGTGCTGCTCTTGGGTTCCCAGACCTGAACGGTATCCGTAAAAATCTCGCAGAATACCGGTCCATCCAATGCCAGCACTTCATCCACGACCCGCTTCATTTCGGCGTTGCTGTGGGCGCTGAAGTAACGGTATCCAAATGCTTCGGCGATCTTCCGGAACTCCGGGAAGGACAGGTCGCCAGATTCCTCCCCGATCCCTACGAAGTTCTTATGGAACAGATTCGTCTGAGTGATCCGGATGGAATGATAACCCTGATTGTTGATCAGGAAGAGCTTGACCGGCAGTCTGTTGGTAAGGATCGTCTGCAGCTCCTGCAGATTCATCATGATGGAGCCGTCGCCTTCCAGACAGATGGTCTGACGCCGGCCTCCGCCAATGCAGGTGCCGATCGCTGCCGGAAGCCCGTAACCCATGCTGGCGATGGCGCTGTTGTTGGCCATTCGGCTCCCTTTCTGGATCACATAGGCCTGATTGCCCACCACGCAGCATGCGCCATTCGAAACGGCCGTCAAGCTGTTCTCCGGAAGGCGGCTGCTCAGGTAGCGAACGAACGCATACACATTCGCCGTTTCGCCGTTTTCTTCCCACTGGCGAGGCAGCACAGCCGGATATTCCTTCTTCCAGCGCTGACAGGTGGCAAGCCATTGGCCTCCGGCATGGACTGGCAGGACTGCCGCCTGATCCAGCTTCGTCAAAAAGTCCTTTGCATCCGCCCAAACAGGCATTTCCACATGCAGCGTGGGCTTTTTCAGCTCGGCCCTGTCGATGTCCACCATGATAACTTCCGCTGCACGGGCCCATGTTTTCCAGTTATAGCCCACCTGCCGAATGGAAATGCGCGTCCCCACAGCAAGGATCAAATCAGCGTTCTGAATGGCCCAGTTGCCCGGCCGGTCGCCCATGTTGCCTGCGCGGCCGCAGTACAGCGGGTGTTCATCCTCTATCAAGTCCACCGCATTCCAATATGTCACAATGGGAATATTCAATTTTTCAGCCACGGAACGGAACGCCTCATAGCCGCCGGACAAGCGGATACCATAGCCTGCATGGAACACCGGTCGCCTGGCATTCCTGATTTTTTCCAGAACGGTCTGGATCGTTACGTTATCCACCGGAGGCGGCAGAAGCGCGTCGTCTTCGGCGGGGTCATACCCTTCCAATTCCTCGGTTTCAATATACCCACCCTGAAAATTGACGGGAATATCCACCCACACCGGCCCGGGCCTGCCGGTCGTGGCCAGATGCCACGCTTTTTCCAATGCAAAGCGAATCTGCTTCGGATTTTCGATCATCACGGCGTACTTGGTCATGGGCGCGACAGAGCTGACGATATCGTACTCCTGATCGCCCATGGCACGAAGAGGCGTTTCCGTAAAAGGCAGCGCATAGCGGGCGGTGGTGTCATAACGCACCTGTCCGCTTACGATAAACATGGGAATAGAGTCCAGCCAGCCGCCTACAACGCCGGTCAGGGCATTGGTCCCTCCGGGGCCTGTGGTCACGCAGACAGCGGCGATCCGGTTGTCCAGACGGGCATAGGCCTCCGCCGCCATGGCGCAGGCCTGTTCATGGTGATTATAAGTCACATGCAGCTTGGGATGATGGCCCAGCGCATCGTTCAGATGCATGGCCCCTCCGCCTACCACGCTGAAAACATCCGTTACGCCCCGCGCCGCCAGAAAATCGGCCACATAGTCCGCCAGTCTCTGCTTCATAAAAATGCCTTCCCCCACTTGCCCTGTTGGTAAAATCGCTTTATCGATCCGCGGCTTCCAGAATGGTCTTCGCCATATAGTCGATCATTTCATCCGTCATGCCGGGATATACGCCCACCCAGAAGGTGTGGTTCATGATGAAATCCGTGTTTTCCAGACTGCCCGCCACCCGGTAGGCGTCTGTGCCGCGCAGCTCATCAAAGCAGGGGTGCCGCAGCAGATTTCCGCTGAAAAGAAGCCGGGTCTGAATGTTATGCGCTTCCAGATAACGGGTCATGGCATTGCGGTCAAGACCGGACTCAGGGCGCACGGAGATCAGGAACCCAAACCACGAAGGCCGGCTGTTCGTTGCAGGCTCCGGCAGGATCAGCCGGTCCTCCGCAGGTTTCAGCGCCTCCCGGAGCCGTTCCCAGTTGTGCCGCCGTCTTTCGATGAAGCCGGGGAACTTTTTCAGCTGCTCACAGCCGATCGCAGCCTGCATGTCCGTGACCTTCAGGTTATAGCCCAGATGACTGTAAACATACTTGTGGTCATAGCCCCTGGGCAGTTGGCCGAACTGGCCGTCAAACCGATGACCGCAGAAATTATCGTGGCCGGAGGGACAGACACAGTCGCGGCCCCAGTCCCGGTAGGACAGGATCAGCCGGTGCAGCCGCGGGTTGCTGGTATAAACGCAGCCGCCCTCACCCATGGTCATGTGATGCGGCGGATAAAAGCTGGACGTGCCGATGTCGCCCCAAGTGCCGGTATACCGGGTTTCACCGCCGATGGTATAGCGGCTTCCCAGCGCGTCGCAGTTATCCTCCACCAGCCAGAGCCCGTGCGCGTCGCAGAAGGCTCTCACTGCGGCCAGATCAAAGGGATTCCCCAGCGTATGAGCGATCATGACCGCTTTCGTCCGCTCGGACAGTGCCTCCTCCAGCCGGGAAACATCGATATTGTACTGAGGCACCGTCACGTCCACAAAAACAGGGACCGCGCCATACTGAAGAATGGGCGCTACCGTGGTGGGGAAGCCGCAGGCGACGGTAATGACCTCGTCGCCCCGGCCAATACGCCGCTCTTCCAGCTCCGGCGCGGTCAGAGCCATAAAGGCGATCAGATTGGCGGAAGAACCGCTGTTGACCAGATGCGCATATTTCACGCCCAGCCAAGCGGCAAATTCCTTCTCGAACTGCTCTGCAAATCGCCCGGTGGTCAGCCAGAAATCCAAGGCAGCGTCCGTCAGGGCGCACATTTCCTTTTCGTCAAACACACGGGCCGCGTAATTGATGCGGTCGCCTTCCCGATAGGGTTCCTTTTTCTCCTTGAAGTCATGGTAATATTCCGTCACAAGAGCCTTCAGTTCTTCCCTGGCCTCCTGCTCGCTGTTCCATCTGCTCATTTTCGTTTCCCCGCTCTTTATCATGATCATTCGCCCAAAAAGGCGTGGATCTGACGGTCCATACAGGCCCGAACGTCGCCTCCGGCCAGCCAGATCTTGCTCCATTCCACCGTCATTGCCACGGCGTTCTCCAGATTCCAGCGAGGCTTCCAGCCGAACGTATTCTTCAACAGAGAACAATCCAGCTTCAGAAAGCCCGCCTCGTGAGGCCCGCCGTCGGAGCGGTCGACCCACTCCATTCCTTCTCCCCATTGACGGACGAACAGCTCTACCAGCGCACCCGTCTGGAAGCAGTCCGCGTCATCCGGCCCCACGTTGTAATACCCGGCGCAGCGTCCGTCCTGCATCTGCCTGGCGGCGATCATCAGATAGGCATACAGCGGCTCCAGCACATGCTGATAAGGCCTTGTGGAATACGGATTGCGCACCACGATGGGTTCGCCCCGCACTGCGGCGCGGACGCAGTCCGGAATGATGCGGTCGCTGGCAAAATCACCGCCGCCGATGACATTGCCGGCTCTGGCCGTGGAAACGGCCACCCGACCGTCTGCAAAAAAGCTGTTCCGGTACGAATGCGTCACCAGCTCGGAGCAGGATTTGGAATTGGAATAGGGATCAAAACCATCCAATTCGTCGGTCTCCCGATAGCCCCAGACCCATTCCCGGTTTCGATACACCTTGTCGGTGGTCACATTCAGAAACGAACGGACTGAGGAACCGTTTCGAACACATTCCAGCAGGTTGACCGTTCCCATAACGTTCGTTTCGTAGGTGTAAGCCGGGTTCCGGTAGCTTTCCCGCACAATGGGCTGCGCCGCCAAATGCAGCACAATCTCAGGCTGTGCCTCGTCAAAGGCAGTCTTCAGTGCAGCTTGATCCCGCACGTCCCCGATCACGGAACGCACGTCTTTTTCAATCCCGGCAATTCGGAACAGGGATGGCTCCGTGGGCGGCTCCAGAGAGAAGCCTGTGACCGACGCTCCGGCTCCCGCCAGCATCCGGCACAGCCATGAACCCTTAAAACCCGTATGTCCCGTAACAAAAACGTTTTTCCCCCGGTAAAAAGACAGATCAAACGCCATCAATCATTCCACACCTTCCAGGGAGCCTCGCCGGACGCCCAGAGTTTTTCCAGCTTTTCCTTTTCACGCTGGGTATCCATACACTGCCAGAAGCCCGGATGATAATAGCTCTTCAATTCCCGGGCGGCGGCCAGCTCCCGCATGGGGGCTTGCTCCAGCACGGTCGTATCGTCCTTCAGGTAATCGAAGATCCCGGCGTTGCAGACCATATAACCGCCGTTGATAATCGTGCCGTCCTCGTTATCCTTTTCGCGGAAAGCCGTTACGGTGTTATCGCGGTCAATATCCAGCACGCCTTTCTGCTGCGCGATGCTGACGGTGGTCAGCGTAACGCATTTCCCATGATCCTGATGGAAACGGGTCAGTTCGCCGATATTCACATTGGAGACCGCGTCTCCATAGGTCAGGTAGAAAGGCTCGTCCCCCACATATTTGCGGATCCGACGCACCCGTCCGCCGGTCATGGTGTTCAGGCCCGTATCCACGACCGTAACCTTCCATTTTTCCGCCCGCTTGTCGTGTACGATGATCTCGTTCCCACTGGTGAAATCAAAGGTAATATCGGAGGTATGCAGAAAATAATCCGCAAACCATTCCTTGATGACGTGCTGCTTGTACCCGGCGCAGATCACGAACTCGTTAACGCCATAGAAGGAATACAGCTTCATGATATGCCACAGGATCGGCATTTCGCCGATCTCGATCATGGGTTTGGGCCTGAACTGCGACTGCTCCGAGATGCGCGTTCCAAAACCGCCCGCAAGAATCACTGCTTTCATTTTCGTTTCTCCCTCCGGCATTTTACATCGAACCGGTTCTTTCCAGCACCGCACGGACCGTATCCAGCATGATCCGGCAGTCCAGACCAAAATCCCATTCGTTAATGTATTTGGTGTCCAGCCTGACGACCTCTTCAAAATCCACGATGTTGCTTCTTCCGCTGACCTGCCACAGACCGGTGATTCCGGGACGGAAAGCCATTCTGGCCCGATGGTGCAGCTGGTATTTTTCCCACTCGTCCACCGTGGGCGGGCGGGTGCCTACCAGACTCATATCGCCCTTGAGAACATTGAAAAATTGCGGAAGCTCGTCGATGCTCCAATCGCGGATGAAATTACCGATGCCTTTTTTGATCGTCCCATCCGGCTCCTTGCGGGCTCCGATGATGCGCGGGTCATACTTTACCTTGAACATCATGCCGTCCTTGACCCGGTTTTCCTTCATAAGCTCCTGCTTCATTTCCTCGGCATTGACGACCATGCTTCGAATCTTGAGAAAATAGAAGCGGCGGCCGTTGCGGCCTATGCGCACCTGGCGGAACAGCAGCGGCCCCGGCGACTGAGCGTAGATGATCGGCCCTACGATCATCAGCGCCAGAACCGCGAAAATGCTGCCGACCAGCCCGCCCAGTATATCAAACGTCCGTTTGAGAAAAGCCTGTGAAAAGGTAACGCAGTTGGTGCAGGTGGTCATGACGGCGTAATCGCCCATTTTTTCAATAACCTGCTTTCGTCCCACCTGACTTCCTTCCCGGCCCAGATACTCGTGTACCGCTATGCCGGATGCGGCGATTTCATCGATCAGCGTCCGATCTCCATGCCAGTCGGGCAAAACAAACAGAATCTCATCCACCCATTCCCGGCAGACATACTCGACCAAACTGCTTTCCGTCGCCACCACCGGAACATTTCCATATTTCTTGACGAACAGCTGCTCCACACCGGTATGAACGCCTTCGTCCATAAGGACGACGCCGGAAATGCTGAAATGCCGCCGCTTGTCATTCAGGAGGCCTTCCACCACCTCCGCGGCATAGGCTTCTGTAGCGGCGATCAGCGGAGAATCATGACCCGTTTTCCAGGGAATCCGTGGCAATACCCGTTTCCAGAGCAAGCGGCAGACATAGGAAAGAAGGAAATAAAATGAAGCCGTCAAAACCAAAATCACCCGGGAATAGCTGTCTCCGCCCTGGATCATCACCAGATACACCGAAGACAGCGCCAGGATCAGCGCTGCCTGCCGCAGCGTGCTGCAGGCTTCTTTCCAGTAGCCCCTTGCCAGAATATTGGAATACACGTTTCCGAAAAAGATCGCGGCAACATCCATCAACAGCAGCATAATCGCCATGCTTCGGTAAAGCTGATTCGCATAGGGATTGCTCCACCCGATCCGAACCCAGTACGCCAGCACAAATGCCAGCTCAAGGCAGAACAAATCCAGAACGATAAAATCCAGATGCTTCAGCCAACCACTGGTCTGCCTTCTGTACATGTTTTCCCCTCTTCCGTTTCTTTTCCTTTACGCTCAGCTTATTTCCGGCTGCGTCTCACTGCCACTTCGGCTGGTACTGGTTGATCATGGCGTCGGTATACCAGTAGGGGCTGGCGTCCCAACGATATTTTTCGGGATAAGCAAACTGCTCCGCCACTTGATCGCCCGCCTGTATCAGCGCTTTGCGGGCCGTCTTCATGGCGCTGGTGTCCTGTGCGTCCATGGTGTCCGCCGCTTGATCGAAGGCGGCGCAGGCGGCGTTCAGGGCCGCTTCCAGAGTCTGAAGGGCTTCCTGCTGCTCCGCCGTACCGGAGTCCGATACGCTTTGGGCGTATTCCAGGATCAGCCAGCCCACGCGGATAGCCTTGGAAGCCTGAAAACCGCTCTGCTCCAGCCATTTCGTGTACTCGCGGCTCACATAGGGCAGCGGCTCCGCGTCAATGCCGAAGGTTTCCTTCAGAACCTCGATCCGATTGTCCTGATCGGTCAGGGTAAAGTTCCATTGCAGCACGGAACGGTAGGGGCCCGTCAGCACATAGGAACCCACATCGTCCGCGCTGCCCGAAAGGAGCAGGGGCAGAAAGGACGCGGAATCCAGCAGGTTAAAGTTGGTCAGCACATTCTGTTCCGTGCTCTGAGCATAGGACAGCAGCTTGGTCAGAAGCGCCGGTTCCGAGCGCAGCTTCTGAAAAATCGCGGTCATCAGCTGACGCTGACGGCCGGTGCGGCCGATGTCGTTGGCGTTGGTGGTGGCGTTGGTGCGGGCACGGAAATAATCCGTGATGCCCGTTCCGTCCAGATGCTGCAGGCCCTTGCGGTATTTCGTGCCGCTGTGGCCGGTGTAGTTCATCTCTACATCCAGATCCACCCCGCCGATCAGATCGCCGATTTCGATCATGGCGTTCATATCCACCGCGCAGTAACGGTCGATCTTCACGCCGCCCAGCAGCCAGCTGGCCGCATCCTGAATGCGCTGAAGCCCTTCATCGGTGGTGTCGGCGCAGTTGATGGCCGCGTTCAGTTTATAAATGCCCATCACGCCGGGCACATAGGTCAGCGTGTCGCGGGGCAGGGAGATCAGCCGGAGACGCTGCTCCGTTTTGTCCAGCGAGGCCACCAGCACCGCGTCGGTGTGGCAGTCGCTGAAAACGTTCTTGCCGCCGCTGCCCCGGTAGCCCCTGTCACCGAAATCAATGCCCAGCAGCAGCAGGTTGAAATATTCGTGCTCTGTCTGCACCTCCGGCACGCTCTCCAGCGGGTGCAGCAGCGGATTCTTTGAAGGGATCCCCTCCGCCAGCGCCGGGCACAGTGCCTGCGCCAGCAGCAGAAGGACGCAAAGTCCGAGAGACAGGCGTTTCTGATATCTGCTCATGATTTTCCTCCTTCCGGTTTGCGAATCCGCAAGCCTTGCCATTCGAATGCGGGAAAAAGTTCTCGCCGTTCCCGTTTCAGATCAGCGGCATCTCAAAGATAGCCTGCTGATTTTCGCCCGTCCAGCGCCGGGCCGCCTCCTCGCCGTACTGTTTGGCCAGCAGCTCCCGCGCTTCCCCCAGCAACGGCGACCGGCCGGACGTGTTATGGGCGTCCGTGGCGATCAGATCGATCAATCCATGGGAAAGCACGTGCTCCCGAAAGCGCCGCAGATCCCAAGGGCCTTTTTCTACAACGGTGGCTGCATTCATCTGGAATAACACACGAAACTCCGAGCGAAGCGCCTCGAACAGCCCCAAATTACGCCGGAAAGCGTCGTAACGCTCGCAGTGAGCGATGACTGGCAAATAACCGGCGTTAGCCAGCCTGCGCACTGCATCCGTCACCGCCTGCACGCTGCTGGTAGGATCAAACTCCACCAGTACGCAGGCCGTTCCCGCCAGCGTAGGCAGCTTTCTCTGCCGGAGCTGCTCCACCGCCACGTCGGAATAAAAAATCTCGCAGCCTGAAAACAGTTGGATGTCCATCCCCCGCTTTTCCCGGCACTCGTAATTGATCTCCCGCAGATGACGGAAATAGCGTTCCCGTGGAAAGGCGTGCATGGCCGGATAGGCGTGGCTGGTGGCGATCAGCCGGCGGATGCCGTCCCGGCAGGCCGCTTCCAGCAGGGCGACGGATTCCTCCAGCGTTCGAGGACCGTCGTCTACACCATAGACGACATGGGCATGAATATCGGTCAGTCCGTTCACGGCTGTCCCTCACCCGAAGAGACGCGGGAATGCCGTCTGGGCGTTTCCTGACTCTGCTGGAGGCCGAAGGGCGGCTGTTCGCCTGCCTGAGGCTTCCGGGGCGGAAGGGCTCCCGCCATGGCCGTTCGAGGGGCCTCCTGCTGCGGCTTGCGGACCGTGCCGGTCTGTCGGGGCGCTTTTTTCTCCTGCTGCTCCTCCGATGGCCTGTAATCAGAGGATTGATAATGAGAATAATAGGACTTATAGTAATACTTTTTGGACTTATGCGTATCCATTTCCACTTTATTCAGAATCACGCCCAGCACGGTGCAGCCGGACTTCTGAATCTGCTGAACCGCCGAAACCAGCTCCCGCTTGGAGACCATCTCGTTGGTAACCACGAACAGCGTACCGTCGCAGATGTTGGCGATCATGGCCGCGTCGATGATAACGCCCACCGGCGGCGCGTCCACCAGCACGAAATGGTAGCGCTGGCGCAGTTCCTTCATCAAACCTACGAAACCGGCGGAATTCAGCAGCGGCAGGGAATTGATGACTTCCTTGCCGATAGGGATGACGCTCAGATTTTCGATGTTGGTGCGGTATTGGATGTCCTCCAGCTCGCAGCGCCCCGCCAGATAATGGGTCAGCCCCAGCAGAGGGCCCTGCGTGACCGCGTCATAGCGGCTGACAAACACGGATTTGCGCAGGTCGGCGTCCACCAGCATGACCGAATAGCCCAGGCTGGCCAGCTTTTCGGCCAGATGAAAGGTCACGAAGCTTTTGCCCTCGTTGGCCGCGCAGCTGGTCATCATGATCGTCTTGTATTCCGCGCCGGAGAAGATCACGTTGGTCGCCAGCGTATTGATGGCCTCCGTGGTAGCGTAATCCAGACTCTGAACCGTCCGAAGAGTCATCATTCTCATGCCTTTTCACCCCGCTTCGTCTTTTTCGCCTGCGCGCCCCCTGTCAGAGGAACGATGCTGAACACCGGCAGGCCCAGCTTTTCAATATCTTCCTTGGATTTGATGGTATCGTTGAGCAGGAACCGGGCGACAACGACGGCCACCGCCAGCAGACCGCCCGCCAGGAAGCCCAGCGCCAACAGCAGCTTTTTCCGGGGCTGGACCGGATCCTTCGGCAGAACGGCCGTGGACAGGACATTGGGCCGTTCGCTGGACATGACGTCAGCCACGTAATCGCTGACGACCCGGGCGTATTCATTGGCCACGTTCATGGCCTCCTGCCGGTCTTTGGAGCGGACGGAGATATTCAGAATACGGGTGGAGGACGGATTGGTCACCGTGACCATGCTTTCCATCTGCTCAACGGTATAGGACAGATTCAGCGCTTCCCGCACCTGCTCGTGTACCTCGCGGACGGAGAACATCTCAACGTAGTCCGAAGCCAGATAATTGCCGATCTGGAAATCGGAAAGATTGACCAGCGAACCCTTACTGGCATTAAGCACATACAGCTTGGACGTGGCCTCATAAACAGGCTTGGCGATCAGAAAGCCGTAAACGCCCATCAGAAGCGCTCCCACCAGTGCGGCGGCGATAATGATCTTCAGCTTGTCCAAAAGCGCGTAGCCAACCTCTACCAGATCAATATTTTCTTCGTATTCCGAATCAAAATCGACCCGCTTGTTCTCCTGCTGTTCCGGCAGATACTCCTGCATCCAGATCCCTCCATGTCCTGTTCCATCCGTCTCTCTCAGGGAATGCGGCCTTTCCGCCAGCCCAGCCCTATTCAAAGTACGAATCGTCCTATTCTGATCCGTACTCCGTTTTTTCACTCACAAAGGCAGTCGAGCGTTTGCCGCAGAATGTGCGTCTTTTCACTAAAAAAGCGCACAAAAGAGCGTTTTATTTGAAAACGTTTTCATTTTATCACACTAATTATATAAAGTCCAGTCCAGATGTTATTAGATTCAAAGAAAAAACTCAGAATATTCTTTTTCTCGACAGCAAAAACCCGCCGCGCTTCTCAGGCGCGGCGGGCCAGACTGTCGAAAAAAACCCAGATCGACCGTCAACGCCCGCGAACAGCGCTCTGCGGCCCGCTCCGCTTCGCGTTGCGGGCTTCGGACTGCGCTGCCGCTGCGCGGCGTACTCGTCCTCGGTGCTGCGCACCCTTAAGCTGGTTCGCGGGGAAAGTGCTGCGGCATAAGGCTTAGGGGCTCCGCCCCTATAACCCCGGCAGGAGGCAGTGCCTCCTGCACCTCCACTTTTCAGCAATCTAACCCGCCGCGCTTCTCAGGCGCGGCGGGCGAAAATATTCGATTCCCTTACTTGTACTGCGGCAGCCAGCTTCCGTGTGCGTCGATCAGGTCGTCCACCATGCGCACGATGGTGTCCATATCCAGCTCGCTGCCGGTATGGGGATCCAGCATCGCGGCCTGATAGATATGCTCCTTCCTGCGGGTCACAGCGGCTTCGATGGTCAGCAGCTGCACATTGATGTTGGTCATGTTCATGGCCGCGCACTGGACAGGCAGACGGCCCACATGGCAGGGATGTACGCCCATGCCGTTCACCAGACAGGGGACCTCGACGCAGGCGTCCTGAGGCAGGTTCTCGATCAGGCCGCCCTTGTTGAGCACGTTGCCGCCGATCTCATAGGGCGTATTGGTCACGATGGACTCCATAATATAGGAGGCGTACTCCTTGGTGCGCTGATGATCCAGATGCTTGCCGGTCTTCAGCTCGTCCCGTTCCTTCGCCCATCCGGCGATCTGGTTGACGCAGCGGCGGGGATATTCGTCCAGCGGAATGTTGTAACGCTCGATCAGCTCCGGATACTTGGACTTGATATAGAACATGTTGTACTCGGAGTTATGCTCGCTGGATTCGGTGCAGTAGTAGCCGAAGCGGCGGATGTAATCCATCCGCACCATGTCGTCGTGCTTTTCCGCTCCGTCCTTCATGGCGGCTTCGTTCTTTTCCAGCGCGCGGCGGCGGATCTCCGGATACAGATCGTTGCCGTCCTTGTCCTTCAGCTCCAGCAGCCAGCCCATGTGGTTGATGCCGGCGATCAGTTCCCGGCGACCCTCCAGCTTGTCTTCCATGCCCAGCTTCTTCAGCAGGCCCTCGGAGCAGACCTGCACGCTGTGGCACAGGCCCACGGTCTCAATGCCGGTATACCGCTGCATATAGCCGCTGAGCATGGCCATGGGGTTGGTATAGTTCAGGAACAGCGCGTCCGGGCACACTTCCCGCATATCCTTGGCGAAGTCGTCCATCACGGGGATGGTGCGCAGGGCGCGCATGATGCCGCCGATGCCCAGCGTATCGCCGATGGTCTGGCGAAGGCCGTACTTCTTGGGCACCTCGAAGTCGATAATGGTGCAGGGATCGTACAGGCCCACCTGAATGGCGTTTACCACGAACCGGGCGCCGCGCAGGGCTTCTTTGCGGTTTTCTACGCCCAGGTGCTTGGTAATACGGGCATGGCCGCCCTTGGTCTCGTTCATGGCGGAGATGATCTCATAGCTTTCTTCCAGCCGGGTCGCGTCGATGTCGTACAGGGCGTATTCCCAGTCCTTCAACGCGTCCGAGCACATGCAGTCTCCCAGAACGTTGCGTACAAAAACCGTGCTGCCCGCGCCCATAAAGGTAATCTTATTCATGATGGTTCCTCCTTTGGCTTTCCGTTTGTTGTTTTCGCACCGTTTTGCGAACCGTTATCCCTATTATGCCAGCAAAACAGGAAAAAAGCTATTGCAATTTGTGAGAAGGTTTTGGCATAATGTTATAGATAAAATAAAAGGAGATCTCCTCTGTGGCCAAGTCCTTTTTGCTTTCCGATCAGCATTTTCGGGACATCAACCCCGTAGACTGCGGCTGGGAGCGTTGCGATCCTTCCCATTCCTTCGGCCCGACGGCGCGAATGTTCTGGCTTTTGCACTATGTCGTCAGCGGCAGCGGCGTTTTTGAAACGGGCGGCGTACGGCATCCGGTCCGTGCCGGACAGATGTTCGTCATCCATCCCTTGGAAACCACCTTTTATCAGGCGGACGAGCACGACCCCTGGGAATACATCTGGATCGGCTTCCATACTGAGCTGACCCTCCCCGCTCCACTGCGGGAACAGGCTGTGGTGCAGCACAGCGGCCTCGGTTCGCTGTTTTCCTCTGCTCTCCGTCTGGAGAACATGACGCAGGGCCGGGAAATGTACCTTTGCGGGCTGATCTATCAGCTGCTTTCCCTGCTCAGTGAGCATCGTCCCTCGGAAAGCGATTATGTGGAACAGGCCCAAACCTATCTGGCCAGCAACTACATGCGGAATGTTTCCATCGCCAGTCTGGCCGCGCAGCTTGGCCTGAACCGTTCCTATTTCAGCACGCTCTTCCGCCAGCAAACAGGTCTTTCTCCCCAGCAGTATCTCCTTCGCTGCCGCATGGAACACGCCCGGGAGCTGCTGTGCAGCCACGGCTTCACCCCCGGCGAGGCCGCGCTAGCCGTAGGCTATCCCGATATTTTTGCCTTTTCGCGGATGTTCAAACGGTATTATGGCTTTTCCCCCAGCGAGGCCGTTCATCAAAAACAGACGCACGAATGATCCGTGCGTCTGCATCGTTTTATTCTTCCGGGAATAATTTCACGCTCTCCTCATCCATAAAAGCGGGAGTGTAGGCGCTGTCCGCCGCTTCTTTTTCCTGCAGATAGCCGTCCAGCCCCAGTTCCATCATGTGATCCAGCACCTGCCGGTATTCCCGGCCCGTCAGGCGGCGGTTCAGACCCGGCAGTTTGCTGTCGTTCATGGGGGTGTACTGACGCATCAGGCTGACCGGCGTTCCCTTGGGCAGCTCCGCCGCGATAGCGTCCAGAATGGCGATGCTTTCATGGGTGCGCAGGGGCAGGATTAGGTGCCGCACCAGCGTGCCGGACAGCATCATCCCGTTTTCATCGTACCGGGGCAGGCCCGTCTGGGCGCACATGGCCTTCACCGCCGCCATCGCCACCTCGAAATAATCCGGCGCGGCAGCCAGCGTAGCGGCGCTTTTTTCGGAATAATACTTCAAATCGGGCAGGAAGATATTCACCAGCCCCCGGGCCTGTTCCACTGTCTCCAGCGTTTCATAGCCGCTGGAATTCCACACCACCGGAATGCCCGGCTTCCGAATGGACAGCGCCTCGAAGATCGCCGGAGCAAAATGGCTGGGCGTGACCAGATTCAGGTTATGCACCCCAGTTTCTTCCAGCCGGCGGAACAGTTCCGCCAACTGATGCGGCGTCATGGCCCGGCCAAGCTCGTGATGGCTGATAGGCTCGTTTTGGCAGAACACACAGCCCAGCGAGCATCCGCTGAAAAACACCGTGCCGCTGCCTTTAGCGCCGCTCAGGCAGGGTTCCTCCCAATAATGGGCCGCGGCACGGGACACAACCGGCAGCGTGCCCATATGGCAGAATCCCTTTCCCTCATGCTCCGCGCGGTCCGCGTTACAGCGGCGGGGACAGACATTACATTTCATCCTTTCAAACCTCCCTGACCAGCGGTCCTGCGGCCGCCCTTGCCATCCGGCTCAAAATTGGGTATAATCGGAATGACGAACCCGTCAAACCTTAGGAAACGGAGGAACGAACCATGCTGGAATTCAAGTTTGACACCCAGCTTCTCATCGAGGGTCAGAACCTCTCGGAGGACGCCATCAACGAATACATCACCAACAATCTCAAGGGCGACTGCCTGCTGGCCGTGGGCGACGAAGATCTTATCAAGATCCATTTCCACACCAACGAGCCCTGGCAGCTTCTGGAATATGCCGCCTCTCTTGGCGAGATCTACGACATCGTCGTAGAAAACATGGAGCGCCAGGAAAACGGCCTGCAGGGCTAGCAGGGGCAGTGCCCCTGCACCCCGGACTGCGCGCCC
>CAKUCE010000028.1 GCA_934643535.1 uncultured Clostridia bacterium
CTACTATCGCACGCTGAACGCGGTGCTGGAGCCCAAGGACGCCACCAACCACAACATGACGTGGATTTCCTCCGATGAAAGCATCGCCACCGTCACCGGCACGACCAACAAGCCCCGGGTGGTGGGCAAGCGCTGGGGCCGCTGCATCATCACCGGCGTTACGGAGGACGGCGGCTATACCTGCACTGTGAACATCAACGTAGGCTCGCTTCGTCACGCCGCCAAGCTGGTCAAGCTGGAGCTGCGCAATCATCAGCCCTATCTGCGTCTGAAAAACGTGAGCAATCTGAACCTGACCGGCATCACCTTCGCCATGAAGGGCACGGATGAGCATGACCAGCCCATCACCATGAGCTTCCGTACCGGCGATACGCTCTACGCGGAGTATCCTTCCGACCTTGGCCCGGATGAAACCACCTACAGCGGCGGCTTCATGCTGTACCAGCCTGCGGATTTCTCCCATCTGGAAAATCTGTCCGTGGCCATCACCGGCTGGACGACGGACACGGGCTATTACGGCAGCGACGGCCAGCTCTACTACACCTATAACGTGCCGCAGGATCAATGGGACTGGATCAGTGTGCAGACCGATCTGTACCGCACCACTCCCCGTACTCCGACGCCAACGGAGGCCCCGGCCCAAACAGTGCAGAACCAATAAGAAGGAATCGTATAAACGGAGCGCCCGTTTCCCGGGCGCTCCGTTTGCGATTTCCTTTTGTCAGAAAAACGATGCCATTTTGTCTGCTGTGCTTTATTACAACAGACGATTCCGGTAATCCGTAGGCGAAACGCCCTCCATCTCCCGAAAGAGGTTGTAGAAGGTCGTGTACTGCGAATAGCCAACGGCCTGAGCGATCTCCGCCACGGACAGCCGGGGGTCGGCCAGCATGGTTTTGGCCATTTCCATGCGGCGTTTGCGCACGTGCTGGCGGAAGGGAATGCCCGTTTCCTGCCGGAGCAGGGCGGAAATATAGTTGGGACTGACGTAAAAACGGGCGGCCATGCTTTCCAGACTGATGTTTTCCATCGCGTGCATCTGGATATACGCCAGCGCGTCCCGGGCCAGCAGGGAGGATTTTCCCCGCTTGACTTCCAGACTGGCTTTCAGGGATTCGCAGATGTTCACAAGGCAGGTATGCACGTCCTCTACGCTGCCAACGAACCAGGTTTCATACAGAGCCTGACTGGCCGCGTCGTTTTCGGGACAGCCAAATTTCTTCTGCAGGGACATGGCGTAGAGAGAAACCAGTGCCCGCAGGTTGGAATACTGCTGGCCGCTCATCTTCAGGATCGCGTCCGCCGCCGCGTCCGCCGACTCCCGGGTCAGCTCCGCTTTCTCGATCAGGGCTTCCATCTGTTTGTATACATCCGTCACACGCTTGGCTCCGGGCGACTTGGCGTAAAACTGAATGGTCAGGGGCGCGTCCATCAGGGAAATATCCCACAAAGCCCGCCGGGCCTGCTGATAGCTGGCGCGAACGTTGTTGCGGGAAGAACAGAGACGGCTCACGCCGATTCGAAGCGAATCGGGCGCCTGCCGGCCGATCTCATCCGCGATCTGACGGGCCTGCTGCTGATAATCCTCCGCTTCTCCCTGCGGCATGACGAACAGCACCACGGAATCATACAAAAGCAGGGTTTCGGCATTCACCCGCATCCGCCGCACCGCCTCGTCCGCCAGCGTCAGAATTTCCTTGGAGGCCTGCTGGCCATTCTGGCTCTGGATCACCATCATGTAAAAGGCGTTGAAGGGCAGCGTTTCGTCCTCCAGTTCCTCATCCGGCTGATCCTGATACTGACCGATGTTGGTCAGCATGCTCAGCAGCTGGGCCTTGCGGCGCACTCGCTGGGCCTGGCGCAGCGCCATGGAGTAGGGCGGCTGCATGCCGCTCCGACCGATCAGCCGATCCAGCGCGCCGGTCATGGCGGCCTCGTCCACCGGCTTTGGCAGATAGTCGAACACGCCCAGCCGAATGGCGCGCACGGCGGCGGAAAAAGACGTGTCCGAAGAAACCACCATCCAGCGCAGCGCCAGATGGACGCTTTCCACAAAGTCCAGCGCCTGTTCATGATCCACCAGAACCACATCGGGAATACAGCGGTAGATCCATTCCTTGCCCTTGGAAAGACTGTCCGCGGCGGCAGTCACCTCCACGTCCTTCTCTGCGGAGGCGATCAGCCGCCGGTAATGCTCCAGCGTTTCCCCATCCGGGGCGATCAGTACGGCCTTCAGCGCCATGAGGATGCTCCTTTTGAATGAATATCAGGCCGCCGCTTCAGCCTGCAGGGCGGCTTTACGCCCGCCCAGGATCGTGGTGCGGTAATAGATCGACAGCGTCAGGGAACACATCACCCATCCAACGGGATAGGCCAGCGCAATGCCGGTCAGGGGATTGCCGAAGAAAGTCTTCATGGTAAAAAGATACGCCTGCCGGAAAAGCACAAAGGAGAACAGCATCAGGATCATGGGCGCAGTGCTCTTGCCGATGCCGCGCAGCGCGCCGCCGAAGGTCTGGTTGAAGCACATGAAGAAATAGAACGGAGCCTGCAGGGTGATGAACCGCTGAGCAAAATCCAGCACTTCGCTTTCGCTGGAGAACATGGTCGCCAGCGGCCGGGCAAAGATCACCATGACGATGCTGCAAAGAATGGTGATGCTGATGGAAAGAATCTGCGCGTCCCGCACGCCCTTGCGGGCGCGTTCGATCTGCCTGGCCCCGAAGTTCTGGCCCACAAAGGTGGTGGAGGCCATGGCGATGGCCTGCATGGGGATCAGGATAAAGGCGTCCAGCTTATTGTAGCTGGACCAGCCCGCCATGCAGGCGGAGCCGAAAAAGTTGATGTATCCCTGGACAAACACATTGGAGAAGGACGTGATCGCCTGCTGAATCCCGCTGGGCAGACCGATGGAAATGATCCGCCTGAGAGTGGGAAAATCAATGCTCAGATGGCCCCAATGAATGCCGTAGGGCGCGCGGTCCCGGGTCAGCACCCACAGGGTTAGCGCCGCGCTGAGAAACTGGGCGATGATGGTGGCATAGGCCACGCCCTCCACCCCCATGCCCAGAAGCACAACGAAAACCAGATCCAGAATGGTATTGATGACGGCGGAAAAAATCAGGAAATACAGAGGGCGGCGGGAATCGCCCACGGCCCGGAGAATGCCGGAACCCATGTTATAGGTGAGCAGGCCCAGCAGACCGGAAAAATAAATGGTCAGGTAGGTATGCGCCTCCGGAAAAACGTCTTCCGGAGTGGACTGGAGCCGCAGCAGCGTATCCGCTCCCAGCACGCCCACAGCAGTAAAGGCCACCGACAGAAGGAAGGTAACGCAGATAGACGTATGCACCGCGTTATGCAGTCCCTTATGGTCGTGGCTGCCATAGCACTGGGAAATGACCACGCTGGCCCCGGTGGACAGTCCGGCGGCAAACCCCACCAGCGTATTGATAATGCTGGAGGTGGTGCCCACGGCAGCCAGGGCCTCCTTGCCCACAAACTGGCCGACGACGATGGTATCCACCGTATTATACAGCTGCTGAAAAATCAGTCCGAAAATCATGGGAATCGCAAACTCGATCAACTGACGCCAGATGCTGCCCTGGGTCATGTCCGAATCCAGACGTCTGCCCTTTCTGGCCATTTTCATTCCTCCTATCCGGTCAAAGCGCATAAATATACCATATCACAATCCCGGCGGCAGGTCAACCTTGCAAAGGGATTTTGCTTTTTTGGGCATTCTTTGTGCGCGGCTTGACAGTTTCCGGTATTCATGATACGATTTTCAAGAATTAGTTGCATACGCAACCATTTTGAAAAAGGTGAGATCCTATGCCATCCTTTACCCACAGTCTGAACATCATTGGCCGTTGCACCCAGATGGAGCGCAGCGCCGTCCTGAAGGAACTGGGCGTCTGCGGCGGACAGGTGCCCTATCTGCTGCGGCTGTGCCGCTGTCCCGGCATTTCTCAGGAAGAGCTGGCCAGGGCGCTGTATTTCAATAAATCCACCGTCACCCGGCAGATCGCCGCGCTGGAACGGCAGGGTCTTGTGCGGCGGGAGCTCAGCCCGGAGGATCGCCGCCGCCAGCTGGTCTACCCTACGGAACGGGCATTAGAGATCGCCCCGAAAATCCGGGAACTGGTCTGCGGCTGGAACGACTATCTGCTGGCCGATCTGACGGAAGAAGAACGCCTGCAGCTGCAGGCCCTGATGGAACGGGTCTCTCAGCGGGCGCGGGACTACATCGACCGGGAAGTGGGGTGGGACGCATGAAACGAATCCTCGGATATTTGAAGCCGCTGCTGGGACGGATGCTGACGGGCTTCGGAATCAAGCTGGCGGGCACCGTGATGGACCTGGCCATTCCGTGGATTTTAGCCCACATCATCGACGAGATCGTCCCCACCGGCGACAAGCGGGCTATTTTTCTCTGGGGCGCTGGCATGGCCCTGTGCGCAGTCATCGCGCTGGCGGGCAACGTCGTCGCCAACCGCCGTGCCTCCGCCGTTTCCCGGGATGCTACCCGGCGCATCCGACACGACCTGTTTGAAAAAGTCGAGCATCTGTCCGCCCGGCAGATGGATGAACTGACCGTGCCCAGCCTGATCTCCCGGCTGACCAGCGACACCTACAACGTCAATCAGACGCTGGGCCGGATGCAGCGGCTGGGCGTGCGAGCGCCCATTCTGCTCACCGGCGGTATCATCGTCACCATGCTGATGGACTTCCGGCTCAGTCTGGTGCTGCTGGCTACCCTTCCCCTGCTGACGCTGGGCGTTGCGCTGATCTCCCGCCGGGGCCTGCGCCTGTACGGAACCGTGCAGCAGAACGTGGACCGGATGGTGCGCACCGTTCGGGACGATATTACCGGCATCCGGGTCATCCGCGCCCTGTCCAAGGGCGATTATGAATGCGCCCATTTCCAGCGGGACAGTGAAGTCCTTTCCCGCAGTCAGATCCATGCCGACGCGGTCATGGCGGCCACCAACCCGATGATGCAGCTTCTGCTCAATCTGGGCCTGACGGCGGTGGTGGTCTGCGGGGCCTACTGGGTCAATCTGGGGCTGACCAAGCCCGGCAGCATCATCGCGTTCCTGACCTATTTCACCATCATCCTCAACGCCATGATGTCGGTAAACAAAATGTTCGTTATGCTTTCGCAGGCGGCGGCCTCGGCCGATCGTATCGCCGAGGTGCTGGCTTTGCCGGAGGAAGCGCCGCAGGGCGGGCTGACGCGGCTGCAAAGCCGGTACCGCATCGTCTTTGACCATGCGTGCTTTTCCTACGCGCAGCCTGCCCGCGGGTACGATCTGGGGCCTGTCACGCTGTCGGTGGGCCGGGGTGAAACGCTGGGCGTGATCGGAGCCACCGGCAGCGGGAAAACCACATTGATCCAGCTGCTGCAGCGGTTCTATCCGCTGGATGAAGGCGCGATCTACGTGGACGGCGAAAACATCGCCGGGATGGAGGAGGCCCGGCTTCACGGCTTGTTCGGCGTAGCGTTCCAGTCGGACGCCTTCTTTGCGGGCACCATTTACGAAAATATCGACCTTGCCCGGGGCCTGCCCCGAGAAGCTATCGAGAAGGCGGCCCGCCACGCGCAGGCGGAGGACTTTATTCTAGCCACGCCGGAGGGCTATGAGCATCCCGTCCGGGCCAAGGCGGTCAACCTGTCCGGCGGGCAGAAGCAGCGGCTTCTCATCGCCCGGGCGCTGGCCGGGAACCCGGAGATTCTTATTCTGGACGATTCCTCCAGCGCGCTGGACTACCGCACCGACGCACAGATGCGCGCCGCCGTCCGGGAGGAATACCCGGGCACCACCATTTTGCTGGTGGCGCAGCGGGTCAGCTCCGTCAAGAATGCCGACCAGATTCTGGTGCTGGAAGAGGGCCACATGGCGGGGCTGGGAACCCACGAAGCCCTGTTGCGGGATTGCCCGCTGTACGCCCAAATCGCCAGAATTCAGATGGGAGGGGACGACGATGCCGCCGCGTAACGGAGTCATCCAAAAGCCGCGCAACGCTCGGGGAACGCTGCTTCGGCTGGGCAAATACCTGTGGAAAAGCGCGCCCCTGCTGATTCTGGCCCTGAGCCTGAGCGTGGCCGGGAACCTGTTCCAGCTTATCGGCCCCACCCTGTGCGGCAAGGCCATCGACGCGGTGGCGGGCGGGCCGGGAAAGGTGGATTTTGACACGGTGTTTTCCTACGCCCGGCTGATGGTGCTGTTCTACGCCGCGTCGGCGGGGCTGGGGTATCTGGTGCCCCAGATCGTGCTGCGTCTCAGCCAGAAGACTGTGCGCATGATGCGGGCCGACCTGTTCGCCAAGCTGATGCGTCTGCCGGTGCAGTACTTCGACACCCGGCAGACCGGCGATATTTTGAGCCACATCAGCTACGACATCGACACCGTCAACACCTCCCTTTCCAACGATCTGGTGCAGATTCTCACCAGCGTCATCACCGTGGCGGGCGCGCTGAGCATGATGATCCGCATTTCGCCGCTGCTGGTGCTGGTCTTTGCGGTCACGGTGCCGCTTTCCGTGCTGTTTACCCGGTTCATGACCCGCCGTGTACGGCCCCTGTATCACAACCGCTCCAAGTGTCTGGGCGAAATGAACGGCTTTGTGGAGGAATACGTTTCCGGCCAGAAGACCATCCGGGCCTATCACCGGGAGGCGGACGTGCTGAAGCGCTTCGACGGAAAGAACGAAGCCGCCGTGGAAAGCTACTACCGGGCGGAATACTATGCCAGCATTACCGGCCCGTCGGTGAATTTCATCAACAATCTTTCCCTGACGCTCATCAGCCTTTTCGGCGCGCTGATGTATCTGACCGGTCGTATCACGCTGGGCAATATTTCTTCCTTTGTGCTGTATTCCCGCAAATTTTCCGGCCCCATCAACGAGGCCGCCAACATTTTCAGCGAGCTGCAGTCGGCGCTGGCTGCGGCGGAGCGGGTCTTCGAGCTGATGGACGAACCGGAGGAGCCCGCCGACCTGCCGGAAGCAAAGCCGCTGGACGTGCGGAACGGCCAGGTGGACATCGAGCATCTGAATTTCGGCTATGACCCGCAGCGGCTCATTCTGCGGGACGTGAGCCTGACCGCCGCCCCGGGCAGCATGATCGCCATCGTCGGCCCCACTGGCGCGGGCAAGACCACGCTGGTCAACCTGCTCATGCGTTTCTATGACCCCCAGTCCGGGACGATCGACATTGACGGCCAGTCCATCCACCATGTGACCCGTTCCAGCCTGCGGGGCGCGTTCTCAATGGTGCTGCAGGATACATGGCTGTTCAACGGCATCGTCCACGACAACATCGCCTACGGGAACCCCGGCGCGACCCGGGAAAGGGTGATCGAAGCAGCCAAAGCGGCTCACATTCACGGCATGATCCAGCGGCTGCCCAACGGCTACGACACCCTGCTGACCGAGGATGGTGTGAACATTTCCAAGGGGCAGAAGCAGCTGATGACCATTGCCCGCGCCATGCTGCAGCCTGCCCATCTGCTGATTCTGGACGAGGCCACCTCCAACGTGGACATCCGCACCGAAGCGCTCATTCAGGAGGCCATGCGGGCGCTGATGCGGGACAAGACCTGCTTTGTTATCGCCCACCGGCTGTCCACTATCCGCAGCGCCGACCTGATTCTGGTGGTGCAGGACGGCCAGATCGTGGAGCAGGGCCGGCATCAGGAGCTTCTCCGCCGGAATGGAGCCTACGCCGCCCTGTACCGCGCCCAGTTTGCCTGACCTTTCGCTCAGTGAGAGAGGCTTCCCTTGTCCAAAACGGCGTTCCGGCAAAAATTCCTTCTTTCTATGGACGCATCCCAAACAGATATGGTAAAATATTCCTAACCATTCAAAAGAGGTGATCGCATGGATTCCATGATCCGGGATATTCGGCTGGCCCCGCAGGGGATTCAGAAAATCGACTGGGTTGAAAAGCACATGCCCGTTTTGAGCGGCATTGCCAGACAATTTCGGAAAGAGCAGCCCTTTGCCGGGCTGAAAGTGGTGGTCAGCGTCCACCTGGAGGCGAAGACCGCTTATCTGGCGCAGGTGATCCACGAGGGCGGCGGCGAGGTGTACGCCACCGGCTCCAATCCGCTGTCCACGCAGGACGACGTCTGCGCGGGCCTGGCCAGCCGGGGCGTGACCGTACTGGCGACCCATGGCTGCACGCTGGAAGAATACCACGATTTCCAGTGCAGAGCGCTGTCCGTGAAGCCGGACGTCATCATCGACGACGGCGGCGATATGGTTCACATTCTGCATGAAGAGCATCCCGAGTGGGCGGTCAACCTGCGGGGCGGCTGCGAGGAAACCACCACCGGCATCATCCGCCTGCGCAACCGGGCCAGGGCGGGTCAGCTGCGGTTCCCCATGTTCAATATCAACGACGCGGACTGCAAGCACCTGTTCGACAATCGTTACGGCACCGGCCAGAGCGTGTGGGACGGCGTAATGCGCACCACCAATCTGGTGGTGGCGGGCACCACCGTCGTGGTGGCCGGTTACGGCTGGTGCGGCAAGGGCGTAGCCATGCGGGCCAAGGGACTGGGCGCGAAGGTCGTTGTGACCGAGGTCGACCCGGTGAAGGCCATTGAGGCCGTGATGGACGGCTTTACCGTGCTGCCCATGGCGGAAGCGGCCCGCGTGGGCGACTGGTTCGTCACCGTGACCGGCTGCGACGGCGTCATTCGTCCCGAGCATATGCTGGAAATGAAGGAAGGCGCGATCCTGTGCAACGCGGGCCACTTCGACGTGGAGGTGGATGTGGCCGGGCTGCGCGCTCTGGCAAAGGAAAGCCGCGAGGTGCGGCACAATATCGAGGGCTTCCTGCTGCCCAACGGCAGAACCATCTATCTGCTGGCCGAGGGACGGCTGGTGAATCTGGCGGCAGGCGACGGCCATCCGGCGGAGATCATGGACATGAGCTTTGCCCTGCAGGCCGAGTGCGCCCGCCGCATGGCGGAATGCGGCCGGGACATGAAGCCTGATCTGTACTCCGTGCCGGTGGACATCGACAAGGCGGTGGCCACCCGGAAACTGACGGCGCTGGGCGTGTCCATCGACGTTCTGTCCGAGGAACAGAAAGCCTATCTGGGCGTATAATGCGCCCGAAAGCAGAGAAGAACATACGTAAGAAAGGGGAAATGTTCTGATGAAGCGCAGAATCGGTATCCTGACCAGCGGCGGCGACTGCCCGGGCCTGAACGCGGCCATCCGCGGCGTTGCCCGCGCCGCTTACGAAATGTTTGACGCGGAGATCATCGGCATCCGCAACGGCTACGGCGGACTGATCGAGGGCGACTATCAGGAAATGCGCAAAAAGCAGTTCTCCGGCATCCTGACGCTGGGCGGCACCATCCTGGGCACCAGCCGCACGCCCTTCCGCAACATGCGGGTGATTGAAGAAAACGGCGTGGACAAGGTAGCGGCCATGAAAAAGACCTATAAGGATCTGAAGCTGGATTGTCTGGTCACGCTGGGCGGCAACGGCACCCACAAGACCGCCAACCTGCTCAGCGAAGAGGGTCTGAACGTCATCGGCCTGCCCAAGACCATTGACAACGATATTTACGGCACCGACTTTACCTTCGGCTTCCATACGGCGGTGGACATTGCCACCGAGGTCATCGACCGCATCCACACCACGGCCACCAGCCACGGCCGCTGCATGGTCATTGAGATCATGGGCAACAAGGCGGGCTGGCTGACGCTCTATTCCGGCGTGGCGGGCGGCGCGGATGTGATTCTGCTGCCGGAGATCCCCTACGACATCAACCGCGTGGCGGAAACGGTAGAGGCCCGAGCCAACAGCAAGAAGCCCTTCTCCATTCTGGCCGTGGCCGAAGGCGCGATGAGCGTGGAAGAATCCAAAATGAAGAAGAAGGAGCGGGAAGCCTTCCGTGCTTCTCTCCCCTATGACTGCATCTCCAAGCGCATTGCCGCGCAGCTGCAGGAGCTGGTGGGCGTGGAAGCCCGCAGCGTGGTTCCCGGCCACATTCAGCGCGGCGGCAGCCCCAGCGCCTACGACCGGGTGCTGTCCACCCAGTTCGGCGTCCATGCGGCCCAGCTGATCCGGGACGAGCATTACGGCGTGACCGTGGCCCTGAAGGGAAACAAGATCGTTCACAACGACCTCAAGGACATCGCCGGAGTGCCCAAGCCCGTTCCCATGGACGACCCGGTGGTTGTCACCGCCCGGAACATGGGCATCAACATGGGCGACTGAGATTCCTGAAATGCAGCATTCGCGGAGCATCGGCTCCGCGAATCTTATTATTCGGAAAAGGAGAAACGAAAATGCCGGTTCAGATTCGAAAGGCTGCATCCGCCGATCTGGATGCCGTGGCCCTGATCTACAGTCATATTCACACGGAGGAAGAACAGGGCAGGGCCGTGATCGGCTGGCAGCGCGGCGTTTACCCGGAAAGGGAAACCGCGGAAAAGGCGTTGGAACGGGACGACCTGTTTGTGGAAGAACTGGACGGCATTCCGGTAGGAACGGCCATTATCAACCAGCAGCAGGTGGACGTTTACGCAGGCGCGCCATGGGAATATGAAGCCCCGGAGGACCGGGTCATGGTGCTGCATACGCTGGTCATCGACCCGCAAGCCCCCGCCTGCGGACTGGGAAGGGCTTTCGTGGCGTTTTATGAGCAGTATGCCAGAGAGCATGGCTGCCCCTATCTTCGAATGGACACCAACGTTCGCAACGTCCGGGCGCGGGCCTTTTATCAAAAGCTGGGCTATAAAGAGATCGCGGTGGTTCCCTGCCTGTTTAACGGGCTGAAGGGGGTCGAGCTGGTCCTGTTAGAGAAAAAATTGGGGTGAGCCTGCTTCGGATCACCCTTTGATTTTACCGATCAGATATTGGCGCAGCCGTTCCAGATCGTTCTCCGGGAAAGTCTGCGCTTCACCTTCATACCAGACCTTCATGGCCCGGAGGGGCAGGTATTTCAGCTCCTGCGGCACATGCTCCGCCATCCAGAGCCCCGCGTCGTACTTGGACAGGATCGTATGAGTCTCTTTGAAGGAAAGAATGCGTCCCAGAATGAGAATGTTGCTGGCCAGATACCGGGGCGCATAGCTGTGAAAATCGTACTCTTCCACATCGGCGCTGATGGCCGCCCAGAAATCTTCGTCTGAAATCGCTTCAAATACTTCAGAGACCGGCGGGCCGTACAGCACAATGCCGCATTGGCGAATTAACCGGATGTAGCTGGTTACGTCCGGGTCGGGGAAGTCCTGATCCGCCACATAACATTCCGCCGCTGGGTCGGAGAGACGCTTCTGATAACGTTCCCTCCAATAATCGCTGTAATGAAAAACGCAGTTTCCCGGCGTTTTCCACGGATGCAGATCGCAAAGCCGCACTGCCGACATCTCCAGCGGGCAGGGCTGGCCGTCCAGCTTTATCATTTCGGCCGCAAGGGCCAGCCGCCGTTCGGGAGAAAGGCTGTTTTTCACCACGGCCAGCAGATCCAGATCGCCGGATTCCGGTCGGAAAGCCCGAAGCGCAATGGAGCCGTGCAGGTAGATCCCTGCCAGTTCGCCGGGAAGCTGTTTTTTCCAGATTTCCACCACCCGATGAAGCTGTTCCAGAACCGGAACAGGCAGCCGTTCGAAGCCTGAAAGCGGATTCATGACGGAGCCTCCTCAAATGTGCAACAGTTGTTCTCAAACAAAATATACCAGAGGCTTTCTCTTTTGTCAAGCCAACGATCCGCAAAGGAAAGCCGGAACTCTTGCCCCACAGCCGGGAATATGCTATGCTGACAAAAGACGGAAATTCCGTCTGAAGGAGGAAGGGCTCATGCTGCGAACGCTGTTTGGAGTTTTTTTGAAAATCGGAACGTTTACCTTTGGCGGGGGATACGCCATGATCGCCCTGCTGGAAAATGAATTTGTGGAGAAGCGGAGCTGGATGGAGCAGAAGGAATTCATGGACATGGTGGCCATTGCGGAGTCCACGCCCGGCCCGGTTGCGGTCAACTCCGCCACCTATATCGGTTATAAAATGGCAGGCGCAGCCGGAGCGGCGGTGGCTACGCTGAGCGTTTGCCTGCCCTCCTTCGGGATCATTTATCTGATCTCCCTCTTTTTCGATCAATTTCTGAGCCTGCGGCTGGTAGACTGCGCCTTTCGGGGGATTCAGGCCTGTGTGATCTACCTGATCCTGAGCGCCGGTCTGAAGCTCTGGAAGGGGCTGGAAAAAACGCCCCTGAACCTGATCCTGCTGGGCGGCGTTTTCGCGGCCATGCTGACCGGCTCCGTGCTGGCCCTGTCGTTCTCGTCCATCCTTGCCATTCTGCTGGGCGGCTTGATCGGACTGACGGCCTACGGCGCTTCCTGCCTGAAAAAGAAAGGAGTGCGGCGGAAATGATCTATCTGAAACTGTTCCTGACCTTTTTAGAGATCGGCGCCGTTTCCTTTGGCGGAGGCTATGGCATGATCTCGCTGGTACGGGAAGCGGTACTCGGCAACGGCTGGCTGACGGAAGAGGCGTTTCTGAACCTGATCGCCGTATCCGAATCCACGCCCGGGCCTATTGCCGTGAACACCGCCACCTTTGTCGGCTCCACGCAGGCGGGATTTTTCGGCGCGCTGGCGGCGACGCTGGGCGTTGTGCTGCCCTCCTTTGTGATCATTCTGATCATCGCGGCGCTGATCCGCAATTTTCTCCAATACGCCGGAGTACAGGCGTTTCTGTCCGGCGTGCGTCCCTGTGTGGTCGCCATGATCCTGGCTACCGCCGTTACCCTGGGGCTGAAGGCGCTTTTGCGCTTTCAGCGTTTGGGCGATTCCTTTGCGCCGGACTGGAAAAGCGTCATGATTTTCGCGCTGCTTTGGGCGGTGCATCTCTTCTGGAAAAAAGTGCGAAAAACAGCGCCTTCACCCATTGCAATGATCGGGCTTTCGGCGCTGTTGGGGATTCTGCTATACGGGATCTGATTCCAAGTTCTTTCAAAAGCCGACGTGCGTCTCCGCACGCCGGCTTTTGGGAACCGCAAGTATCGTTCTGTCGCCTATCCCCCATTTTCCGGGCCGGGACGGCGTCAGAGCTTCATTCCTGTCTCTCAAGAACGTACTGGTCATAGGCCAGCGTTTCATAGCCCAGACGGCGATAGAGACGGGCCGCGCCCTCGTTGTCCGGCTCTACTTCCAGCCGGAAACGGCAACACTCGGGATAGTAGGCGTTCAGCAGCTCAAAGACTCTGCTGCCCAGGCCTCGGCCCTGATAGGGCGGCAGGACGTACAGTTCCTCCACCCAGACGCACTGCCCGCCGCACTCCTGCGAAAAGCTCTTGGCCGTCAGGGCATAGCCCATACAGGTTCCGTCCTCCTCTTCCAGAAGAAAGCCGTCCGCGTAAACGTCGGAACGCATCATTTCGTCAAAGGTACGTTCAAAGTAACTGTCCGGCACGGGATGCAGCACGGCGGGAGAATGATAAAACTCCTTTGCCAGCCGGAGATAAAGCTCCCGATCCCGTTCCTCGCAGCGCCGAATGTGCATGACTGCTCCTCCCTCTCCTCGTCAGCGGTTTCCATACATGGACTGATAATAATGCTGATATTCGCCTGCCAGAATATGTTCCCACCACGGACGGTTGTTCAGATACCACTGGACGGTCTGATGCATGCCGTCGTCAAACTTCGTGCGGGGCAGCCAGCCCAGCTCCGCATGGATCTTGCCGGGATCAATGGCGTAGCGGCGGTCATGACCGGGCCGGTCCGTGACAAAGGTGATCAGGCTTTCCGGCTTGCCCAGCTCCCGCAGCACTGTTTTGACCACGTCCAGATTGGTACGCTCGTTGTGGCCGCCCACATTGTAGACCTCGCCTTCCCGGCCCCTGCGCATCACCAGATCAATGGCGGCGCAGTGATCCTCCACGTACAGCCAGTCCCGGATGTTTTCGCCCTTGCCGTAGACCGGCAGGCTCTGATCGTTCAGCGCCCGGGTGATCATCAGGGGGATCAACTTTTCCGGGAAGTGATAGGGGCCGTAGTTGTTGGAACAGCGCGTAATGCTCACCGGCAGGTGGAAGGTGCGGAAATAGGCCAGCACCAGCAGATCGGCGGACGCCTTGCTGGCGGAATAGGGCGAGGACGTATGAATGGGCGTTTCCTCGGTGAAGAAAAGATCGGGCCGGTCCAGCGGCAGATCGCCATAGACCTCGTCGGTGGACACCTGATGATAGCGGAGGACGCCGTACCTGCGGCAGGCGTCCATCAGCACCTGCGTTCCCAGAATATTGGTGCGCAGGAACAACTCGGGCTGCGTAATGGAGCGATCCACATGGCTTTCCGCGGCGAAATTCACCACGATGTCCGGCTTTTCTTCCTCAAAAAGGGCATAGACCGTCTCCCGGTCGGCAATATCGCCCTTTACAAAACGGAAACGGGAATCCTTCAGGGCTTCGGTCAGGTTTTCCAGATTGCCGGCATAGGTCAGCGCGTCCAGACAAACCACCCGTTCCTCCGGATGCTCCCTGAGCTGATAATGAACAAAATTCGCGCCGATAAAGCCCGCGCCGCCGGTTACAAGAATGGTCATGTTCTTTCTCCTTTGCGTTTCGCGTCAGTTTTCCATGCTTCTGTCGTAGAGAATTTTTCCTTCGGCCACCCGTTTCAGATGCTCGCCATAGGGGGATTTACCGTACCGTTCCGCGGACTCCAGCAGCTTTTCCTTGCTGATCCAGCCTTTATGATAAGCGATTTCCTCCAGCGCGGCGATCTTGACGCTCTGCCGCCGTTCGATCATCTGCACAAAGCTGCCCGCATCGATCAGGCTGTCCATGGTGCCCGTATCCAGCCATGCAAAGCCGCGGCCCATGATCTTGGCCCGCAGGGAGCCGTCCTTCAGGTACATGTCGTTCAGGGTGGTGATCTCCAGCTCGCCCCGGGCGCTGGGCTTCACCTGTCTGGCCAGCTCGCAGACCCGCCGGTCATAGAAATACAGGCCGGTGATGCAGTAATTGCTCTTGGGATTCTTCGGCTTTTCCTCCACCGAAAGCACCTTTCCGTTGGGGTCGAACTCCACGATGCCGAAACGCTCCGGATCGTTGACAAAGTAGCCGAAAATGGTGGCCAGCCCGTTTTCCGCGTTGGCTGCCGCCTCCCGCAGCATGGCGGAAAAGCCGTTTCCATAAAAAATATTGTCGCCCAGCACCATGGCGCAGGGTTCGCCGCCGATGAACTCCTCGCCGATCAGAAAAGCCTGCGCCAGTCCATCCGGGGAGGGCTGCACCGCATATTGAAGCGAAAGACCGAACTGGCTCCCGTCGCCCAGCAGCTGCTGGAAACGCGGCGTATCCGTCGGTGTGGAAATCACCAGAATATCCTGAATTCCCGCCAGCATCAGCGTGGACAGCGGGTAATAGATCATGGGCTTGTCATATACCGGCAACAGCTGCTTGGAGGTCACCATGGTCAGCGGATACAGCCGGGTTCCCGCGCCGCCTGCCAGAATAATTCCTTTCATCGTCTGTGTCTCCTTTCCATCGGTGACTCTATTATACACAAAAGCGGCAGGGAAGTAAACCGGGCGGCTCCGCCCTGCTTCGGCAGACGGGAGCCGGAAAGAAAACTCCCCTTCCGCCGCGGGCCTTTCTTTCGCCGCTCCGCGCCAGAAGAGGATTTCTTTTCCTTATGATGCGGCCTGTCCCAACGCCGGACCGCCACTTTTTTATTCTTCCGCGAAGTCTTCCTCCGCCTCCGGCATTTCCTGACAGACGTACAGAAGCGCATCCTCGCCGTTGTCCTCGTAATAGCGCTTGCGCACGCCCAGCTGGATAAAACGCAGCTTGCGGTACAGGGCCTGAGCGATCAGATTGGTCTTGCGGACCTCCAGCGTCATGTACTGTACGCCCATATTGGCGGCGTACTGCATCAACGCCCGCATCAGCGCTTCGCCGATCCCCTCTCCCCGGCGGCTTTTCGTCACCGCCACGTTGGTGATGTGCCCCTCGTCCAGAATGAGCCACGCCCCGGCGTAACCCAGCACCACGCCGTCTTCCTCCGCCACAATGTACCGGGCGCAGGCATTGCGGGTCATTTCTTCCTGAAAGCTTTGCAGGCTCCACGGTTCCGGGAAGGTCTCCACCTCAATGGCATGAACCGCCTCCGCGTCGGCCAAGTTCATGCGGCGATAGGTAACGCTCATGCTTTTCCCTCCGCCGCCAGCTTGGCCGCCCGAGCCCGTTCCGCCTGGGGCGCCCGCAGATAATGAGGCTGCAGGGTCAGATAATCCACGGCGTTTTCCCGGTTTTGCCACGCCAGCGCCGCCACGGCAGCGGGCTGCAGGTAGCTCATCTGTGCGGGGGCAAATACTGCCCGCTGTCCCAGGCGTGCTTCGATCGCCGGGCGGTAGCGCTCCACGCCGTCGCCCAGAAAGCAAAGCTTCTGCTCCGGCTTGGCCGCCGAAAGCGCCTGATCCAGATAATCATCCAGCCTGGCGGCGGTATCCTCCATCACCCGCTGGGGAACGGTTCCCGGCTGAAACGCCGCGCCATATACCTGCCCCGCCCGCGCATCCTGAATGGGACAGATCAAATCCGGCGTCAGGCTCACACCCCACGCCAGCGCCTCCAGCGCGTCCACCGCCACGCAGGGCCTGCCTGCGCCGTGGGCCATGCCCTTCACAGCGCTGACGCCGATACGCACGCCTGTAAAGGAGCCGGGGCCTACCACCGCCGCATACAGTCCGATCTCGGTAATATCGGTGGAGCATTTGTTCAGCGCCTCCTCCACCATGGGCATCAGGCTGACGGAATGGGTCAGCTTGTTCACCGCCGCGCCCTCGTACAGGATTCTTCCATCTTCCAGCACCGCCACGCCGCACACCGGGCCGGAGGTATCGATCGCCAACAGCTTCATGCTTCTTTCGTCTCCTTCAGCTTTTCCCCGTCGATGGCATGGAACCCGCCCACGGGCCGCAGCTCGATCTCCCGGTCGTTGTCGTCCGTGGGGGTCAGGGTGATCTCCAGATAGGTCTCCGGGATCACTTCTTCCGCCTGACTGGGCCACTCCACCACACTGACGCCCTCGCCGTACAGATATTCGTCCATGGACAGCTCGTAAAGCTCCTCGGCGCTTTCCAGCCGGTACCAGTCGAAGTGATACAGCGGCAGGCGGCCCGTTTCATACATCTGCATGATGGGAAAGGTGGGGCTTGGCAGATAACCTTCGATCCCCAGCCCCCGGGCAATGCCCCGGGTCAGTTCGCTCTTTCCCGCGCCCATGTCGCCCAGCAGCAGGATCACGTCGCCGGGCCGAAGCTGCTCCGCCAGCCGGGCTCCCAACGCCCGGGTTTCTTCGGGGGAATGCGTCTGATATGTCACGGTCAAAGCTCCTTTCCAAAACTGGGGAGACGACGGGACCTGCCCCGCGCCCCGGCAGGCGGAAGCGGTTTTGGCTCTAGCCCAGCTAAACCATACCAGCCTTTGAGGCACCATTCGCCGCCAAGCGAGCCGCGGGCGGTCTTCCCTTCCTGCCCCAAACAGGCAGCACCCGCCCGCATAGCGGGCGGAAGCGGGTCCAGGGCTTTAGCCCTGGTGGTGGAGAAGGGGAGAAAGGGGCTTGTAG
>CAKUCE010000029.1 GCA_934643535.1 uncultured Clostridia bacterium
CCAGCTCGGAACGCACGTTATTCTCGGCCTCGCCGCGGTACATATCCCGCATCTGCGCTTCGCTCTGGCCCAGGATCTTCATGTACTGCTCCATGGTGAAGCCCTGCTGCTGCATACGCCAGTTCATCTGCTGCATCATTTCATCCAGCTTTTCCTCCACCATGGGAGCGGGCACGTCGATCTCCGCATTGGAAACGGCCTTTTCCACCATGGCGCTCTTGGCGGCTTCGTCCGCCTGAATGTCGGCGGCTTCCTGCAGGGTCTTTTCAACGCTCTCGCGGTATTCCTTCATGGTGTCGAAATCGCTGACTTCGGCGGCGAAATCGTCGTCCAGCTCAGGCAGCTCTTCGCGGGTGATGGCGTGGAGCTTCACATGGAAGACCGCGTCCTTGCCCTTGAGGTTTTCCGCATGATAGGTCTCGGGGAACTTGACGTTCAGGTCGCGCTCCTCTCCGATCTGCATGCCCACCATCTGCTCCTCGAAGCCGGGGATGAAGGTATTGGAACCGATGACCAGCGTCTGATGCTCGGCGGTGCCGCCGTCGAACTTCACGCCATCGACAGTGCCGGAGTAATCCAGCTCCGCCTTGTCGCCGTTTTCCAGCGCGCGGTCGGTCACGTCCACCACGCGGGCGACGCGCTTCTGCTCCTGCTCAATGCGGGAGTCCACTTCCGCGTCCGTCACCTTGCGGATGGTGCGGGTCACGTCCAGCTCCTTGTACTGGCCCAGCTTGACCTCGGGCATCACGTACACTTCGCAGCTGAACTCCAGATCCTTGCCGGCTTCCATGGCCTGCACGTCCACCTCGGGACGGGCCACGGGCTTGAGGTCGTTCTCTTCCACGGCCTGATAGTAGGCTTCGGGGAACAGGATATCCAGAGCGTCCTCATAAAAAACGCCCTTGCCGAACATATTCTCAATCAGCTTGCGGGGCGCCTTGCCCTTCCGGAAGCCGGGAACGTTGATCTGGCCGCGCAGCTTCACATAAGCCTTCTGCAGCGCGTCCTCAAACTCCGCCGCGGTCGCCTTGAAGCTGATTTTTACTTTGTTGCTGCTGAGCTTTTCTACCGAATGTTCCATGTATTTTCCTCCCTGGGAGCCGGTTGCCCTCTGCCCCATTTATCAAAGTACACCATTTGACAGTATAGCATTCTTTTGTCAAATACGCAAGCCTTGGTTTTTTTCGGTTTTTTATTCCGATCATTTCGTTTTTTCTTCATATTCTTATCCGATTCGTGTCCAAACCGTAAATTCTTCCAAACCGTCCACTTTGCGCCCGAAAAAAGAAGGATTTTTCCATCCGGAAAAGAAGTATTTTGATGTTGACAGGGGCAAACTCTGCCAATGCAAGGAAATACAGGAGGTTATGCTATGAAGCAGGAGAGCAAGACTCCCAAAAAGCCATTGATTTTCTACTATCTCATTGCCATGCTCGTTTTGCTGTTGCTCAACGCGCTGGTCTTCCCCTCTCTGCTGTCCCCCAAGGTCGGCGAAGTATCCTACGACCAGTTCCTTTCGCTGGTAGAACGGAAGGAAGTCAACAAAGTCGCCATTGAGAACGACGTGATCCTTTTCACCGTCAAGGACGACGCGGCGAAGGACGGCTACGCCTATTATCAGACCGGGCGGATCGAGGACGCGGACCTGGTCAACCGTCTGAAGGAAAGCGGCGCGGAATTTTCGGCCGTCATCCCCACGCAGGATTCCCCCCTGCTGAGCTTCCTGATGACATGGGTCTTCCCCATCATTTTGTTTGTAGCGATCGGACAGCTGATGGGCCGGATGCTGACCAAACACATGGGCAGCAACGCCATGTCCTTCGGCAAATCCAACGCCAAGATCTATGTGGAAAGTCAGACCGGCAAGAGCTTTGCCGACGTGGCCGGACAGGACGAAGCCAAGGACGCGCTGCGGGAGATCGTGGATTTCCTGCATAACCCGGACAAATATGCCGCTATCGGCGCGTCGCTTCCCAAGGGCGTGCTGCTGGTAGGCCCTCCGGGAACCGGTAAAACCCTGCTGGCGCAGGCCGTAGCCGGGGAAGCCAAGGTGCCCTTCTTCTCCATCTCCGGCAGCGAATTTGTGGAAATGTTCGTCGGCATGGGCGCGGCCAAGGTACGCGACCTGTTCAAGCAGGCGCAGGAAAAGGCCCCCTGTATCGTATTCATCGACGAGATCGACACCATCGGCAAAAAGCGCGATTCCGGCTCCGGCATCGGCGGCAACGACGAGCGGGAGCAGACCCTGAACCAGCTGCTGGCTGAAATGGACGGTTTCGACGGGGCCAAGGGCGTAGTCATTCTGGCTGCCACCAACCGTCCCGACAGTCTGGATAAGGCGCTGCTCCGCCCGGGCCGCTTCGACCGGCGGGTACCCGTGGAGCTGCCCGATCTGCAGGGCCGTATCGCCATTCTGAAGGTCCACGCCAAGGACGTGAAGATGGAAAGCAACATCGACTTTGACACCATCGGCCGTGCTACCAGCGGCGCCAGCGGCGCGGAACTGGCCAACATCATCAACGAAGCCGCCCTTCGGGCTGTGCGTATGGGCCGCGACAAGGTAGCCCAGCAGGATCTGGAGGAAAGCGTGGAAGTCGTGATTGCCGGTTACCAGCGCAAGGGCGCTATGATCAACGACCGCGAAAAGCGCATCATCGCCTACCACGAGATCGGTCACGCGCTGGTGGCTGCCCGGCTGAAGGACGCGGCTCCCGTACACAAGATCACCATCATCCCCCGCACCTCCGGCGCGCTGGGCTATACCATGCAGGTAGAGGAAGAGGAACGGGTGCTGATGAGCCGGGAAGACCTGCTCAACCAGATCATCACCCTGACCGGCGGCCGCTCCGCCGAGGAAGTCGTTTTCAACTCGATCACCTCCGGCGCCAGCAACGACATCGAAAAGGCTACCAGCACCGCCCGGGCCATGATCACCCGTTTCGGCATGAGCGACAGCTTCGACATGATGGAGCTGGAAACGGTGAACAATCCCTATCTGGGCAGCGATACCTCGCTGGTCTGCAGTGCGGAAACCGCCGCCCAGGTGGACAACGAGGTCCGGGACATCATCCGGGCTGCGCATCAGAAAGCGCTTACGATCCTGCGGGACAACCGGGATGTAATGGACAAGCTGGCCGCGTTCCTGCTGGAAAAGGAAACCATCACCGGCGAGGAATTCATGGAGATCCTCAAGCAGTGCGACGCCGAGCGCGGAAAGGTTTCGCTGGAAAAATAAGCTCCGCAAAAAGGTCAGGCGCTCCTCCGTTTTTCATGGAACGGAAACGCATGGCTTTGGAGCCCGGTCCATTCTGGATCGGGCTTTTTTCGTGCCGATGCAAAGATTTTTGAGTAAAAAACGCTTGACAAACCATATTCATGCGCTATACTTGCATTGTTCGTTTTGAAACATGTCATTCAAAACATGTAATTTCGAAAAGGAGTTCTTATCATGCCGCCAAAACCAAAGTTTACCCGGGACGAAGTGATCCAGACAGCGCTGCAGATCGTTTCCCAAAAGGGAATGAGCGGTCTGACCGCCCGGGAGCTGGGCGAAAGTCTGGGCAGCTCCGCACGCCCTATTTTCACGCTGTTCAAAAATATGGAAGAGCTGCAGAACGAAGTCCGTGCCGCCGCCATGCGCCGCTTCGAAGCCTACGGCGACAAAATCAGCCGGGATATGCCCCTTTTCAAACGGGTCGGTATGCGAATGGTGCTTTTCGGCATGGAAGAACCGAAGCTGTATCAGCTTTTATTCATGCGGGAAAATCGAAAAAACGCCAGCTTTGACGATCTCTTCGGTGAGCTTGGCCCTACGGCCACCGCCTGTATCGACCTGCTCTGTCGGACCTACGAGCTGGACGTTTCGGACGCGCGGGCGCTGTTCGAAAACGTCTGGATTCACATCTTTGGCATGGGCGCGCTGTGCGCCACCGGCGTGTGCCGTTTTTCCGAGGAGCAGCTCAGTTCCATGCTCACCACGGACTTTCAGGCCATGCTGCTGCTGGTAAAATCCGGGCGGCTGCATCCGAAAGCTCCGTAGAACCGGCGAATGCTCAACCATCATCGAAAGGAGTACCGTATGGACGTTTTTCAATTCTGGGGCCTTCTTTTTGTAGCACTGCTGCTGGCGCCCAACCTGATTTTTGCCCGCACGCATCCCGACGGCTTCGCAAACTGCCACGTCAGCAAAACGTTGGAAACTCTGGAGCAGATCGGTCGTTTCGGCTGCTTCGGCCTGATGATTTTCCAGCTTCCGGGTCTTTGTCCAGGGTACTGGTTTCCCGGCGCTCAAACCGTCTATCTGGCCGCAGGCGGCGCGCTGCTGCTGCTCTACGAGCTGGGATGGATCGTCTTCTGGCGGGAAAGCAGTCTGCGAAAGGCCCTTGTGCTTTCGATCCTGCCATCCCTCCTGTTTCTGGAAAGCGGCATCGTCACCGGCAACGCTCCCCTGACGGCCGCCGCGCTGCTTTTCGCCCCCTGCCACATTCTTATCAGCTGCCGGAACGCTGTGGCTCAGGCGGGCAAAACGACTGACCGGCAGGAAAAGTCATAAAGGCAGAAGGGGCTTTCGATGGTCATCGCTATTTTGGGAGAAAGCTGCGTGGGTAAATCTACGATCGCCAAAAAGCTCGCCTCTTCGCTGAACGCGGAGGTTTTCAGTGGACAAGGATTATCTCAGGCTGGCCAAAAGTGAAAGCATGGCGGCGCTGCTGTTCAAAAAGAAGCTGGCCGGCCCGTCGGGAAACATCCTGTACATCGTTTCCGAAAAGGAGCAGCTGGCCCTTCTGCCGGAAAACTGCCTGCGCGTACTGGTCACGGCAGAACTGGAAACCATCCGGAAGCGCTTTGCCCAGCGGATGCACGGCCAACTGCCTGCGTCGGCAGCCGCCATGCTGGAACGCAGGCCCGGCCAGTTCGACAGCGAGCCGCACGCACTGCACATCAACACGGACGTTCAATCCACCGATGAAGCCTGTGCGCTGATCCTCGCGCGGATCGGCTGAGTCCACGAAGCGTCGAGCCGGACGAGAGCTTTTTCGCTTGACGCTTTCTTTTTTGTTCCGTAGAATAACAAGCGATGTACATCGAATGTATTATTATCCTTTCTCAGTAAGCGCTGTGAATGAATTTTTAAAAGGAAGGAGAACAAAACCGTGAAAATCATGGTGTTCAATGGAAGCCCCAAGCGGGACGAAAGCGATACGCTGCACATGACCCGGGCGTTTCTGGAGGGGATGGAGCAGGCGGCCCCTCAGAAGGTGAGTCTGATCCACGTTATTGACCGGCACATCGAATACTGTACCGGCTGCTTTGCCTGCAAGCGCAACGGCGGGACCTGCCGCCACACCGACGATATGAGCGCCATTCTTAAGGAAATGCTGGAAAGCGATCTGCTGCTGTTCAGCTTTCCCTTGTACTGCTACGGTTTTCCAGCACCCCTGAAGGCGATGCTGGACCGGACCATGCCGCTTTCCTCCATGGCCATGCGGAAAAGCGGCGAGCGCTACGAGCATGTGGAGCAGGCGGATTTTTCTCATCTGCGGTACATGATGATCTGCGGCTGCGGTTTTCCCAACAGCAGGCACAACTTTGAGCCGGTTGTGGAGCAGTTTCATCTGATGTTCCCCCACGGCGGCGTCACGCTGACCGTGCCGGAAAGTCCCATGTTCAACGTCCCGGAGGCTGCGTCGGTGACGGTTCCCCGTCTGGCGCTCCTCCGGCAGGCCGGAGAGCAGTATGCCCGATCCGGCGGGATCGACCCGGAACTGCTCCGCCAGATTCAGTCCCCCATGATTCCGGAGGACCTGTATGCGCGCATCGCCAACGGCGAGGCGTGACCCGAACGTTCAAAATTCCCCAAAATAACCGGGCCCGGAGAATGCTCCGGACCCGGTTGGTTTATTCGGAAAAAGGTCACGCTCTTTCAAGCATCAGCATGGCGCCGTCGTTATGACGCAGCGTCAGCACGCCGTTTTCCCAGCGGGCCGCGCCGTCCATGCCGAGGCATTCCGCACAGCGCCAGCCGTCTGCAAATGCCAACGGGATCTGCTGCTCGAACGGCTCGTAATTCTGCACGACCGCAATGCGGCGGTTTTCGTCCAGCACATGTTCCGTCAGGCCCACATAAGGCATTCCGATCGAGACGACCCTGCACGGATTTTTCATGGGAAGGGCTTCGTACAGCAAATAAGCAGGCTCTGCCCGGTCGGAGTCCACCATGCCGGGCTGGCAGGCCATCTGAGATTCCGCCGGGAACAGCAGCGTGTAAACCTCGCCCGCGCCGTACAAATTCCGGGCAAAGGCGATTTCGCCGTCTTCCGTGCGGGCCAGCACCTCCGCCCCAATACTTTCACAGCGCAGGCGGTACTGACGGGAAAGGTGAATCTTCGCGTCTTTGAACAAAACGGCAGTATTCTGCGGATCATGAGCTCGGGTCAGCACCCGGAGTCCGCTGAACTGGCTGAAGGGAGACATCAGGGCTCCGTCCAGCGAAAGATAGAGTTTTGCTCCCCGGCTGACCCGTTCCAACAGCGTGACCTGAACGCCCCGATTGAAGGAGGTATCCCCCGTCAGGCTCGGCAGCAGATAAGCCGGCGCTTCGGGAATGGGGCAGTCGGCCCATGCAAAGGTCAGCTCCAGCTTTGCCTGCTTGGCCATCAGAAACGCACCGTATGCCGCTGCCCACACGTCCTGCCCGCGAGTCAGGATGCAGACAGCGTCCGTCAGGCGTTCCGGCAGTCGGGCGAAGGGAAGTTTTTCAACGAAGGCGGAAAATTCCTTTATGGCTTCCAGCACCGGCTTGGGTGTTTTATCCAGCCGGAACAGTCCCAGTTCCCGTTCCACACCGTTCCAGTCGTAGGGAGTATGGGTCAGGGCGCTCTGCTCAAAGCCGCACCACCACAGCATTCCGCGGCAATCGTGGGCCAGCAGCGCCCAGAGCGCTGAACGGATGTAATCGGCGGCATATTCATCCGAAACCACCATGGGCCCCAGTACGCCCGTTTCCTCCGCAAAGCACTGCTTTCCGCCCAGGTCACCGTAATACAGGGACTGGGCCGTAGCATGGAGCGCACTCTTCATCTGATTCAGAGGGTCCGTATCGCAGTGGGGCGTAAAAATGGGATAAGGATGAGTGCAAAGCACATCCAGAAACTCCGCCTGATCCTGCATACGCCACTGCCCGTCGGGCGAAAGAGAGTGCATACCGGATACGATCGGATGGCCGTCGTCCTCGCAGCGGATCGCCATGGAGATAGTAGCCGCCCAGACATAGGCCTGCTCCGAGCAGTCCAGATGCCCCAGACAGTTGCACTCGTTGCCCAGATCCCACGCAATAATGGCCGGGCAATGCCGGAAGCGCCGCACCATCAGCCGCACGAAGCGAATTTCCCACTGCAGTGCGACCGGATCGGTCAGCGGATCGCGCCCCTGCAGCATTTCCGGAACGAACAGCCGGCCGCTCATCCAGCCGGTAATCAGGCCCACAATCAGCTTAAGACCATATTGCTCCGCCAGCTCGCAGAAACGACCGAAGCGTTCCAACATGACGGGATCCACTCCGGCCCGACCGGTATCGCTAAAGTCCAGCTGCTCTTCCCCCCTTCGGGCTTCCCGTAGGTCGCCCTGCGCACCGAAATGCATCCGAAGAGGTTGAAAATCGCTCCAAAGCGGGAAGACCCTCAACGTCGTGATCCGATTTTCGGAAAGACGGCGCAGGTCGTCCTCCACCATTTTTTCGTCCCAGTCGCTCCACATGAACATGCCGGCGTGGGAAGCCCAATAGTTACAGCCGACGAAGAAGGTTCCCTGTTCAAAATGCCTGGACTCCATACATTTCCTCCCGTTTTGCTTTTTCTGGATCGAAGGGTGCTTCACGCTCGCAGCGGAAGACGCAATTCACGTTTCTTTTTCATCCGTGTCCGGAAAGGCCCAGCGATGAGCGCCCGGTCCGATTTCCCTGCTCGTACCATCCGGCGGCAGCAGCGTTGCCCGTGCCATGGCAGGGATCCGGGCTTCTGCCATCAGCATGCCGTTTTCCCGTTTCCATTGGAGAGCGCAGACGCCCAGCGGCGTTTCAACGGAGGCCTGAGCCTGGGTCAGCGCCTTTACAGCGCCGGGCCGAAGCACTATTTTCTTCCAGCCCGCGCTGCCCTCCGCCTGAGCAAGTCCTGCGGCCCATTCGTACAACCATGTATCCGCCGCGCCGAACATGACGTGATTATGCGAACCGCCCTTCCAGTTTTCATACAGGGTCGTCGCGCCCCACTCCCGCATTTGACGGAAGGAAGGATACCCGGCAGCGGTCATCAGCCGGAAGGCCTCGTCCGTTTTTCCCATGCGGCTGAGCAGCTCCAGCAGAATGGGCGTTCCGAAAATTCCCGTATCAAAATGGTCGTTCAGCCGTTTAAGGCCGAGCAGCATTTTTTCCTCCACCCTGTTTTTTTCCTTCTCTGGCACAGCGCCGCACCAGAGGGCAAAAGCCTCCGCTCCCTGGCGTTCTGCACCGTATCCTGCGGTTTCAGGGTGAAAAAAACGTCTCTGAAACGCTTCTGTGCGGAAAGCGCGTTCCTTCGTCAGCCGGATTCGGGCGTTTTCGTCTCCCAGAAGACGAGCCATGCCCGCCATCAGCTCCAGCATGCGAATGGTCAGCGCGGTATTGACCAGTTCCGGCTCGACCCGGACTCTGATCCGGTCTTCATCGGGGGCGCACCATTCGCCCAGGCACCAGCCGCCCTCTTCCTCCCGTACCACGATTCCACCCTCGCTGCGGCTTCGCAGGTACTCCATCCAGCGCAGCATGCCAGGGAACGCTTCCCGCAGGATGGACGCATCGCCGGTGAAGCGGTACAGTGCCCATGGCACAAAAACGATCGCTCCGCCCCAGCCGCCCGGGCCGCCTCCTCCGTTGTAAAAAGGGGCGGTATGGGGCACGTGGCCGGTCTGACGGTTCTGCGCATCCAGAATATCCCGCATCCATTTGCGCAAAAAGGCTTCCGATTCCAGATTCAGCAGCACGGCGGGGGCCGTTACCTGACCGTCGCCGGTATAGCCCAGCCGTTCCCGGTGCGGGCAATCCAGCGGAACGCCGCAGTGCTGATTGGAGCGCATGCTCATCCGCGTCGCGTGATGGAACCAGTTCAGCTGATCGTCGCCGCAGGAAAACGCGCCCCGAACCGGAAGATTCGCCGCCACCAGGATCGACCGAAGCCGCGCCCGGAAGTCTTTCGCCGCCGCCAGCCCGTTTTCAAACGTCAGCGGAACAGGCCGGCCCGCTCGGAAAAGCGCCGCCTCCGCATAGCGATAGCCGTGCCAGCAGAAGCGGGGATGGATTCGTTCATCCTCGCCGCCTGCGAAAACAAAGACGTCCTTTTGGATCTGCTCTTCGCCGCCCGCACTGCCAAAATCCGGCCTCCATCGTGGACCGTCCGGCTGAATTTCTTCCGCGAAGCGCAGCTCCAGCCGGTCGCCGCCGCAGGCAGAGGCCGTGGCCTCCACCCAGCCGGACAGATTCTGTCCGAAGTCGATCAGCAGTCTGCCGTCTCCCGCGTCCAGCGCGCGGACGGGCGCGTATTCGGCCAGACAGGCGTCGGAGGGACAAAGCTGCGCCGTGAGCGGACCTTCCGGAGCCTGTGCCCGGCAAACGGGCTGCAGTTCAAACGGCCCGCGGGTACGGTCGATCTCTTCCCCGAAGAAAAGATTGTTGCGGACGGTTTCGCTTTCACGCCACTGCCAGCTTTCGTCGGAGCTGAGGCTGGCTTCATCCATCCGCAGCTCCAGCATCAGCACCGGCGACCCGCCATACCAGAGATCGCCTTCCACGCGGCGCTGATTCTGATGATACCAGCCGTTGCCCAGCGCCACCTCCAGCGTATTTTCGCCCGCTTGAAGCAGACCGTCCAGCGAAAACGCCCGGTACGGTGTGCGGAACCTTCCCTCATAGCGGTAGGGATACAGCATATGGGTCAGGGGCTGGCGGCTGTAGGCCGTCCACACCGGCTGCAATACTTCGTCTCCTGCCGTCCGACCGTTCACGGACAATTCAAATACGCCCAGCCCGCAAAGGTAAAGGCGCGCCCGCCGGGGCACCCGGGTCAGGGTGAAACGCCGCGTCATGACCGGCGCTTCAAAATCGGAGCAGGCGCGGATCCAGCATCCATGCCAGTCCGATTCGTTCAGAAGCCCTGTCTCAAACCAGCTGACCGCGCTGACTTCCGAGGCCGGAAGCCCTTTTTGCCGGGTCAGGGCCTTCCAAAAAACGCGGCAGTTGGAGGAAAGCGGTTCTCCTCCATAGTTCAGCGCAGTCTGTTCGGCGTCCAGCCAGCCCGAATCCCAGAAAAGGCGGCCAAAATTTTCCTCCGGACTGACCAGCACCCGAATCTGAAAGGAGACCGCTTCCGTCTCCGCCTGATAGATCCAGCTCAGGCGCGGCGCCGGAGCGTCCACTCCCAGCGGGCATTCCAGATATTCGCAGCGCATCTTCCGAATCGTACTTTTCATCCGGCCTTCCTCACTTGACGCGTTCGTTTATTGTAGCGGAATCTGTCATTTTTGTCCAGTCAAACAGAACCCCGATGGGGAAATCCCGGTTTTCCGCCAGACGGGCGTAGACCTCGGGCGCCTCCTCCGGCGGGCGGACATCATGGATCATCTCCCGGAAGTGGAGCCGGCCCGCGTTCAGGTAGGCCAGCGTCGCGCGGCAGTCGTCCATTTCCGTATAAGCGCCGCCGAAGGACTGCGCCGTGGGACGCGCGCCGCTGTGCGCGCCGATCAGTTCAATGCCCGGCCAGTGTACGTCATGGTAAAAGTCCACCTCGGTCATGGCGCGGGTGCAGCCCAGCAGGATCACCCGGCCAAATTTGGCGGTGCAGTGCAGCGTGGAGCGAAGCGCCCCGGGATTGCCCGTCACCTCGATGGCCGTTTCCACGCCCTTGCCGGTAAAGGTGAGCGCCTTCACCTTTTCCTCAAAGCCCGGCTCGGAAGGGTCGAAGGCCGCGTCCGCGCCCAGCTTCAGCGCCAGCTCCCGGCGATGGGGATTCAGATCGCTGACGATCACCGGCCACGCGCCGGACAATCTGGCATACTGCACGGCGAACAGGCCCAGCAGGCCCGCGCCCACGATCAGGCAGCTCTGCCCCAGACAGATTCCGGCCTTTCGGACGGCGGAGAGCGAAAAGCCCGCAATAATGGTCAGCGCCGCCTCGTCCAGCGGTACGCCCGCCGGAACCGGCACCGCCTCCCGCTCCGGAACGGTACAGAACTGCCGGTGCCCCGCGCCGTGAACCATCACCCGGTCTCCGGGCGCGAAACGTCCGACGCCCTCCCCCACGTGCGTCACCACGCCGCTGCCCGCATAGCCGGGAGTGGCCGGGAAGCCGCTCCAAAAGGCTTCCGTGCTTTCCCGGTTGCCGGTCAGAAGGGAGCGTTCCGTTCCCGGGCTGACGGCGGTATAGTGCATCCGGATCCGAATTTCTCCCGCGGCGGGAAGGCGGTCTTCCACTTCCAGAAGCTCCGCGTGATTTTCCCGGGTAAAAACGATCTGTCTGGTTTTCTGCATACGATCCATCTCTTTCGTTTTTTGGTAAGCAGCGCATCAATACCGGGCTGAAGCACCGGATGAAGCCGCGTTTTCCCGGCGCGAGGCCGTCTCTTTTTCGCCGCAGATCTTCGTCAGCAGCCGGAAGACCCGCTCTTCCTGCTCCAGCGGATACTCATTCTGCTTTTCGCCGCGGACGATCCGCGCAAAGTCCAGCATCATTTCGTCGTAACGGCCATAGGGCGGGAAGCTGACCCGTTCGGAGCGCTGGTCAAAGGCCATATAGGGCGACGGGCCGGTAATCTGACAGCCGATCTGATTGGCGCAGACCACGCCCGGGATCTCCACCGGATTTTCCAGCGGCTTGATCTCGATCGTGCCCTTCGTTCCGCTGACCACCAGCTGCCGTCGGATGTCCCCGCTGACCTCGCAGGCCGCGCTCTTGATAAAGGAAAGCCCGTGAGGGTAGCGAAATGCGGCGAAGCCGTAGTCCTTCACGGACGGTTCTTCCACGCCGGTGGACAGATTGTAGGGATAGACCTCCAGCGGCTCCCCCTGAAACAGCAGCAGCAGATCCACCAGATGGCAGCCCAGGTAATACATCATCCCGCCCGGAAGCTCGCCCAGAAAGCGCAGCATTTCCCCGTGATAGCACTGGCTCATCTGCAGCTCCACGGCCAGGATCTCCCCCAGCTTTCCGGCGCGGACGATCTCCAGCGCCCGGCGCACGGCGGGGTTATAGCGGTACATATAGCCCACCTGAAAGGGCAGGTCCTTTTCCCGGACGACAGCCGTCAGCGCTTCAAAATCCCGAAGACTGCCGCCGCAGGGTTTATCCACATGCAGGGCCAGACCGGCACGGGCGAATTTCAGCGCCGCGGCGGCCTGCTCCGTTTCTTTCGTTTCCACGATCACAGCGTCCAGCTCCGGCTCCCGGAGGATCTCCTCCTCGCTCATCCAGCGCAGGCCCTGATAGGCGGGCTGTGCTTCCGCCAGCGCCCGGCGGGCGGGGTCGGGCTCGCACACGCCCAGAATTTCATACGTCTGCGGCAGGCTGCGCATGGACAGCATGGTATGGGCGGCGTGGGTGTACATCCACGTTCCGTACTGAACGACCCGCAGTTTTTTCATGACCGGTCTCCTCCGTCTGGTTTTTGGGCCTTTTTCCGCTCCGGGGGCGCGGCTAACTGCCTGCGCCACTGTGCGAAGGAAACGCCCTCGATCTCCTGAAATTTCCGATAAAAATACCCGCTGTTCTGGTAGCCCGCCTCGGCGATGACCTCCTGCACGAAGACGCTTTTCCGGGCCACCCGGCTCTTGACCCACTCGATGCGCTTGCGGTTCACATACTCGTTGATGGGCACGCCGTTCATCCGGCGGAAATACTGGCCCAGATAAGCCGGGCTGACATAAAACATCTCCGCAAGGCCCTGCACGGTGATATTCTGCCGGAAGTTCTCATCCAGCGTATGCAGCACCTTCTGATAAAGCTCGTCCCGGCTGCAAAGCGCCTCCGGTTCCTCCGCCGCTTCGGCGTCCGGCTCTGTCCGGCCCAGCTCTTCGGCCAGACTGCACAGGCGTTCTTCCAGCTCGTGACGGTCCAGCGGCTTGAGAAAACAGTCCCGCGCCCCGCAGCGAATGGCCTCCTGTGCATAGGAGAACCGGTCGAAGCCGGTAATGACCAGAATCTGCACCCTGGATTTCAGCCGCCGGAGCGCATGCATGAACTCCAGCCCCTCCATATTGGGCATACACACGTCGGTGATGACCACATCATAGGGCTTTTCCTCCATCATCCGCAAAGCCTGCAGCCCGTCCATGGCGCTGTCGGGGATCTGATACCCAAGCTGGTTCCAGTCCACCATCAGCTTCATGGCCTCATGCACCGGCCATTCGTCGTCCACCAGCAAAGTGCGCAGCAGCATTCTTATCTCCTTGTTGCAAATCGGCAGTTTTATTGCGCCCGGAGCGCCGTTTTGTCTATTATCCCTTTTTTCGTTTCAAAATGCAAAGGCCATGGAAAAGAAAGCGCGGAAAAAGAACAGAATCCGCGCAATACAGAAGGACGGGAACCGGGGCAGATCCCCAGTCCCCGTCCTGTTGGAAGCGTTTTGCTTACTTCGCCTTGTTGGCCAGGAACTCGTCATACTGACGGTTGCACTCGTCCAGCAGGGTCTGCAGGCCGTTGTCCTTCAGCTTCTGGTTGAACTGTGCCAGCGTAGCGTCCAGATCGTCGCAGGCGCCGCACCTCAGCAGCGCGTAGAACTCATCAAACACGTTGGCAACAGCGGCCATCTCGATATCCACATCGGAGGTATCGAAGAAGAAACCGGCGCTCTGCACGGGCACGCCAGCGGCGTTGAAATCAGCCAGCTGCTGCCAGATGTCCGGCAGGCCCACATCGGCATAGCCGCGGCTGACCTTCAGCAGAGCGGAGTTGCCGATCTGCCAGTTGCGGTTCGCGAACACGCCGTTGGCGAAGCCGCCGTCGATGAAATCCACAAAGCCGTCCTCGGCCACGGTGTAGTCCACGCCTTCTTCACCCATGGTCAGCAGGTTTTCCAGCACAGGATCGGTGTAGAACAGATTCAGCACCTGCAGGGCCAGTTCCTTGTGCTTGCTGGTGTTGGACAGGGCGGTGACCCAGCCGGCGGGAGCGTCCTTCATGGTGATCAGGGGAGCGGCTTCGGGGTCCCAGGCCAGATCGGCGCAGCGGACGACCGCGTTGGTGATCTGGGCGCCAGCGCCGGGCTTGAAGCGGCCCAGATCGCAGAACACTTTGCCCTCGGCACGCAGGGCGTTAATGTCGCCGGCCTTGTCAATGGGAACCACATAGCCCTTCTTGCCCCATTCGTCCCACTTGCGCAGGATGGCCTTCACGTCTTCATTTTCAAAGTAGGGGAAGAAATCAGCGTTGTCTTCATCCACATAGATGCCCAGGCAGGTATTCATGGTGTGGTTGGCAATGTCGATGTGGTTCAGAAGCATGGAAACTTCTACCATATCAGCATTCAGAATACAGTACATATCGGGATAGGCTTCATGCACCTTCTCGAAGATGGGATCCAGATCGTCCAGAGACTTGACGGTGGTCAGATCCAGATTCAGCGCTTCCGCCACGTCCAGATTATAGAACGCGAAGCCATAGTACTGGGCCCATTCATGCATGGAGGGAACCATGTAGGTCTTGCCGTCCAGCTTCAGGTTGTCCATGATCTTATCAGAAGCGACCGCCTTCACGCCGGGCAGATACTGATCCATCATTTCGTCGGTAATCTCCGCAACGCCGCCATTCCGGGCGAACTGCATCACGGTGTTGCCCTGCGCGTTGAAAAGGTCGAACTCTTCCTGAGCGGACAGCATGACCTGATAGTTCTGCATGTAGTCGCCCCAGCCCTTGGAGATGTACTCCAGGTTTACGTTCAGGCCCAGAGATTGCAGATATTTGGACGCTGCTTCATTCACGCGCGCCTGATGGTCGCTGGAACCGCCAACGCCGTACCAGGTGATGGTCACAGGCTCGTCCGCCGCGAGCGCGACCCCGCTCAGACAGGACAGCAGCAACGCCAGTGCCAGTACCAGACCGATGATTTTCCGAGACATGTTTTCTACCTCCTAATGTTTTATATTGATACAGGGAGTCTCTCTTCCCCCGTTTCAACCGAACGTTGAGCGGGCCGTCAGCCCTTGACCGCGCCGATGACCATGCCCTTGACAAAATACTTCTGCAGGAAAGGATACACCAGAATGATGGGGCCTACCGCGAACACGCACATGGCCATGCGGGCGCTTTCCGTGGGCAGACTGCGCAGCAGCGCCGCGGAGTCGCCGCTGAGCTCGTTCATGTGCTGCTTCAGGTACTGCGCATCCTGAATGGTCTCATACATCAGGTACTGCAAATTCTGCTTGGTGGGGTCGGTCACGAACAGCGCGCCGGTGAACCAGTCGTTCCAGATGCCCACGCCGGTCAGCAGGGCGATGGTGGCCATGCCGGGCAGGGACAGGGGCACGATGATGCTGATAAACGAGCGGAATTCCCCCGCGCCGTCGATCTTGGCGGCCTCCACCAGCGCCTCCGGGATGGAGGTTTTCAGGAAGGTCCGCATGAGCATGACGTTCCACGAGCTCATCAGCGCGCCTACGATATAGATGAGCGTGTTGTTCTTCAGCCCCAGAATCTGCACCTTGACCATGTAATTGGCGACCATGCCGCCGTGAAAGATCATGGAAAAGAAGATCAGGAAGGAAAAGAAGTTGCGGTACTTGTAGTCCGGCCGGGACAGCGGATAGGCGAACATCAGCGTAATGGCCACGCTCAGCGCCGTGCCCAGAACCGTGGTGTAGATCGAGATACCATAGGCCCGCAGCAGGGAGTTGGACTTGCTCAGCAGGAATTTGTAGGCCGTCAGGCTGAACTCGTGAGGGATCAGCTGGTAGCCGTACAGCGTCAGCGAGCGCTCGCTGGACAGGGAGATCATGATCAGCAGGAGGAAGGGCAGCACGCACAGAACGGTCGTCAGCAGAAACACGATGTGCAGTGCGGTGTTTTCCGCATTTCCGATGTCCGTGAGCCGGTTGTATTTCGATTTCTTTGCCATCTTCAGCGCTCCTCAGAACAATACGTATTCGGGGTTGATCTTCTTCACGATCAGGTTGCTTACCAGCACCAGCACAAAGCCGATGATGGATTGCAGGAACGCAGCCGCGCTGCTGAGGTTGATGGTGGAGGTGCTGCCGCCGCTGGAGAAGGTCACGTAAACGTAGGTGTCCAGCGTAGTGGTCACGTCCGCCAGCAGACCGTTCTGGGCGCGCATGGGCACGGAGTAGAACAGGCCGATGTCCGTATTGAAGATGCTGCCGATGGAAAGCAGGGTGGTAATAATCAGCATGGGATAGAGCATGGGCAGGGTGATGTGGGTGATCTGCTGCCAGCGGTTTGCGCCGTCGATGCGGGCCGCCTCGTACAGAGAGCCGTCCACGCCCGCGATGGTGGCCAGGAACATGATGGTGCCGTATCCCACGCCCTTCCACAGGTTCAGGAAAATGATGATGAAGGGCCACGCATTGGGCGACTGATACCAGTTTTTGGCCTCCAGCCCCAGCGCGGGCATCACGACCCGGTTGATCTGGCCGTAATCCGTGTGCAGGAAGGAAAGGGCGATATAGCTGACCGCTACCCATGAAATGAAGTACGGCAGAAACATGACGCCCTGATAGAGCTTCTTGGCCAGCGTTCCCCGCAGCTCATTGAGCGCAATGGCGAAGGCCATGGCGAAGAACTTGCCCAGCACGATAAACGCCAGATTATACAGAAGCGTATTGCGGATGATGACCGGCGTATAGGTACTGCCGAAGAACAGCTTCAGGTTGCGCAGACCCACCCATCTTCCGGCAAAGGCGAACTTGGAATAGTCGATTTTCTGAAAGGCCATCACAATACCCGCCATGGGAAGATAGGAATTGAAAAACAGCACGATCAGCCCGGGGATCAGCATGGCGGTCAGCGCCAGCGTTTTTTTGTGTTCTCCCCTGCGTCTGAGCTGTGTTCCCATATTCGCAACCAACTTGATTCACGCTCCTTTTGTTCCATCATAGCAATCTTTCCCTGTAAAGAACAGTGACAAATTTCATGAAAAGACGCACATATTATTTCTTTTACGGTTTGTATCATTCCGTTTTATACATCATCGCGTACAGAACGTGTCTTATTCCGCGATGGCGACGCCGATCTTGACATCCGCGCAGCCATAATAAAGATACTTTTTGCCCTTAAAATCCACAAAGCCCTGCGAAAAAGTCGTGTAATTGGAAATGCCGAACATTTCGTAAATCTCCGTGGGCCGCAGAATGGGCTCTTCGCACCGGGCGATCAGGCGGGTGGGGTCTTCCGGGTCGAACAGCGCCCAGCCGGTGGCATAGCAGACCGTCTGGTGCGAAGCGGCGTACTGGGGCAGCTCCTTTTCGGCATAGCGGCGCGCCCCTTCCCGGCTCAGCGCGCCATTGTAGAACAGAAGGATAC
>CAKUCE010000030.1 GCA_934643535.1 uncultured Clostridia bacterium
CATCGAGCAGCGCTGCCGCCTGAGCCGGGCCGTTTCCAAGCCCTTCCCCCACAATGACCCGGAGGCGCTGGAAAACATCCTGAAGGTACACCGCTCCCACTTCGCCAAGGTGCTGATCGTCATCGAGGGCGCGTACAGCATGGACGGCGACGTCGCCGATGTGCCCGCCTTTGTGGCCCTGAAGAAGAAGTACGGCTGCTTCCTCATGGTGGACGAAGCCCACAGCGCCTGCGTCATCGGCGAGACCGGCGGAGGCGTGGACGAGTACTTCCATTTGGAGCCCACGGACGTCGATATTAAGATGGGCACGCTTTCGAAGGGGCTGGGCACCTGCGGCGGCTATCTGGCGGGCCGGAAATGCCTGATCGAGTACCTGCGCTACAATCTGCCCGGCTTCGTTTTCAGCGTGGGCATTTCTCCCGCGCTGGCGGCGGGCACGCTGGAGGCCATCCGGCAGCTGCGTCACAATCCGGCCATCATGGCGGACCTGCGGCGGAACATCCGCTGCTTTGCCGAGTGCGCCCAAAAGCACCGCTTCGACGTCTGTCTGGCCGGCGAAACCGCCATTCTGCCCGTGATGGTGGGCAGGGACGAGGACGCCTTCGCCCTGAGCAACGGAATGCGCCGCCGGGGCGTGTTCGTTCCCCCGGCAGTGTTCCCCGCCGTGCCCAAGAACAGGGCCCGGCTCCGGTTCTGCGTCATCAGCGAGCACAAGCCCGAGCAGATCGAGCGGGCGCTGGACGTATTGGAAGAGGCGGCCGCCGCCCTGAACATCTCCCTCCCCCGCCAGGGGTAGTACCCCTGCACCCCGGACTGCGCGCTTTGCGCGCAGGGGCATAGCGGGACATGCAAGTTGGCTGCGGAATTACCGCCGCTCGCGGGTCTGGCGCGGCGAACCGTCAGTGGGCGAGAGCGGGCATGGGCTTTCACACCGGACCGAATTTCCGCTTGCGGAATGAAAGGATTTCCGCTATACTCGGGGGAACCGCGCCTGCGCGGTTCCCCCGTTGTCTCCCGTCGGGGGGCTCGGGGCCGGAAAGGTTCCGGGCGTTTTTCCATTTTAGGGTTAAGGAAGCGAAAGGCAATGAAGAAAAATTCTCCCCGGTCGATCTTTTTGCTGCTGCTGACGGCGCTGGTCTGGGGCTTTGGGTTCGTGGCGCAGGATATGGCCACGGGCAGCGTCCGGGCCTTTACGTTCAACGGAACCCGCATGGCGCTGGCGGCTGCGGTGGTGTTTCTGTTCTGCCTGTACCGGGACAGCCGGGGAAAGGGCGACCCGGAAACGGGCGACGGCGTGCCCTTCCGGCAGATGACGGCCTCGCAGAAAAAGACGCTGCTGCTGGGCGGCGCCTTCTGCGGTCTGGCGCTGGCCGTCGCCAGCGCGCTGCAGCAGATCGGCATCGAGCAGGGCACGTCCGCCGGAAAAGCCGGGTTTATCACGGCCATGTACATTCTGTTCGTACCGCTGGGAGAGCTGCTGATCTTCCGCAAAAAGCTGCGCTGGCTGCTCTTGCCCGCGGTGCTTTTAAGCGTGACGGGGCTTTACCTTCTATGCATGAAGGCGGGCGCGGCGCTGACGCTGGAGGGCGGCGACGGCACGCTGCTTCTGTGCGCCGTGGCGTTTACCGCCCATATTCTGATCATTGACCGGGTCAGCCCCCGCACCGACGGCGTAAAGCTGAGCTGCGTTCAGTTCGCCATGGCGGCGGCGGTCAGTCTGGCCGTGGCGCTGATTGCGGAGAAGCCGTCTCTGGCGGAGATCGCCCGCTGCTGGGCGCCCATCGCCTATGCGGGCGTCATGAGCGGCGGCATCGGCTACACCCTGCAGATCGTGGGCCAGAAGGACACCGATCCCACCGTGGCCTCCCTGATCCTGTGTCTGGAAAGCGTCTTTGCGGTGCTGGGCGGCTGGCTGATTCTGGGAGATAAAATGACAGCCCGCGAATACGCGGGCTGCGGTATGATGCTTATCGGGATTCTGTTGGCGCAGTGGCCGGAGAAGAAGTCTTCGGCTTCGGGATCCATCCCACAGTAAAGCGGAAGACGATGAAGACCAGCGCGCTCAGGGACCACGTGATGGGATAGACGGCAAACACCTGCGCAATATCGGTAAACGAGGCCGAAAACAGGGAGATGTAGATCACGCGCACCAGGCACCAGCAGATGGAAATGACCCCCATGGGGACGATCGCCCTGCCGGAACCGCGCAGGATGCCCGCCACGGAATGGGAAAGCGCCATCAGGAAGAAGAACGGCGTTACTGTGCGCGCATCCTTCACGCCGATGGCGATCATAGCCGGGTCGCCGCCGAAAAGGGACAGAAGCTGAGGAGCCAGCAAATAAATCAGCAGCGCCACGCCTTCGGCCATCACCATGCAGGTGATTACGCCGAAGTGCGCGCCCTGTTTGGCCCGGCCGTATTCCCCCGCACCCAGATTCTGGCTGACGAAGGTGGTCAAGGCCAGCGCAAAGGCCGTGATGGGAAGAAAGCCGAAGCCCTCGATCTTGGAATATGCGCCCGCGCCCGCCATGGCCGTCGCGCCGAACAGGTTCACGCCGGACTGAACAAAGATATTGCCAATGGAAATGATCGAATTCTGCAGGCCCGCCGGGACGCCCATATGCAGCACTTTCGCCAGCATGGGGCCGTTCAGGCGGACTTTTTTCGGTTCCACACGGTAAATGCCGTGGGAGCGGATCAGCCGGATGAAGCCCAGCGTGGCGCTCACCGCCTGCGAGATCACCGTCGCCAGCGCCGCGCCGTCCACGCCCATGTGGAATACGGCCACGAACAACAGATCCAGCACCACGTTGGTGACGGAGGAAATGATCAGATAATACAGCGGATGCCGGCTGTCACCCACCGCCTGCAGGATGCCCGTGGCGGTATTGTACAGGGTGACGAACACCACGCCGGAGAAATAAATGCGGAAGTAAAGGACCGAATTGGGGAAGACGCTCTCCGGCGTACCGATCCACCGCAGAAGGATGGGAGAAATAACGACGCCCACGATGGAAAGGATCACGCCCGCCAGCAGACCGAATGCCACGGTCGTGTGAATGGCGGTGTGCATCCGTTCATGATCCTGCGCGCCGAAATAACCGGAAATGACCACGCTGGCCCCGGTAAACAGGCCGCCGAACAGGCCCACCAGCAGAAAGATGATATTGCCGGAGGAACCGACTGCGGCCAGTGCGTCGCTGCCCAGAAAATTGCCGACCACCAGCGAGTCCACAATGTTATAAAGCTGCTGAAACAGATTGCCCCAGAAAATGGGAAGGGCGAAACGCACAATCTGCCGGCGGACGGAGCCGCCGGTCATGAGCGTTGCGCCCTCAGAATGGCTTTCTTTACTTTCCCGGGTGTGCATAGGCGATAATCATCTCCGCGATTTCTTCAGGGGTATGGTCGTCGGTGCGCAGCATCAGGTCGTAATTGGCCCGAATGCCCCAGTTGCCGTCGGCAAAGAAATTATAGTAGCTCTTGCGCTGCTTGTCGGTCTTGCGGATCAGCTCCCGGGCCTTGTCTGCGTCCACATGCTCCACCCGCATAATGCGTTCCACCCGCTTTTCCAGCGAAGCATAGAGGAAGATATGGGTCACATGATCCATATCCCGCAGCACATAGTCGGCGCACCGGCCCACGATGACGCAGGATTCCTCCTTGGCCAGATTGGTGATGACCTCGAACTGGGCCAGAAATACCCGCTGATTCATGGGCATCTGCAGCCCCAGGCTCATGCCCGCGCCAAAGCCGCTGCCCGCCGTTACCGGCAGCATATCGGATACGCTGGTCTTCTCGTCGTTATGCTCAAAGATTTCCTGACAGATGCCGCTTTTCTGGGCTGCCAGGGTCAAAAGCTCCTTATCATAAAACGGAACGTTCAATTTCTGCGCGACCAGCCTGGCAATTTCCCAGCCGCCGCTTCCATATTCCCGCCCCACGGTGATGACGAAATGTTCCTTCATAGCCTTTTCGCTCCCAACTGTGGCATGGATTTTTGCAGTTTTCCTTTCCACCGTTTTATTATACAACACCGGCCGAAAAAGTTCAAACCCCTGCGGGAGAATTTCGCAGGCCCGGCGGACGCGCCGTCTTGCGTCCCGGCCCGCGCCCGAATATAATAGAAGAGAGATTGATCGGAAAGGGGACGCGGAGCATGGAATTTCTTTCCGTCCGGGCCACGGCGGAGCGCTGGGGCGTATCCGTGCGCAATGTGCAGCGGCTTCTGAAGGAAGACCGCATTCACGGCGCTTACAAATGCAGCGGCTGCTGGATGATCCCCGTGGACGCGCCCAAGCCGGACGATCCGCGCCGGGAGCGCAAAAAAGCACAGGAGCCGACGCCCGCGGCGTCGCCGGAAACCGCTGAAGCGTCCGCGCCTCCCATGCGGCCCAACCGGCTGGCCTACGGGCTTCTGTCGGTGATCATTCCCATGCCCCGCCGCAACGCGGACGCGGTGCCGCCCATGCTGAAGGAGCCGGCGCTTCGGCGGGAATACGAGGTGGAGCTGGCCTATATGCGGGGCAACTACGAGCTGGCGTCCCGCCGCTTCAGCGAAACGCTGCCGGACGATCCCACCCGCTTCTGCGCCTGCATGGTGTCTCTTTTGTCCGCCATCCACCTGAATGATTCGGGGCTGTACGCCCGGGTATCCCATTATCTTCAGCAGGAAATGCGCAGCGGCGATGAAAACACCGCTCACGTGGCCGAGGTGGCGCTGACAGGCCCTTCCCTGAGCATGAAGGACATGAGCCGGGTGTCCATGTGGGTGCAGAAGGGCGATTTTTCCCGGCTTTTGCCGGAGGCGCGGCCCATGGGCATGTATCTGAGCCTGAAAAACCTGCAGGGACAGAAGCGCTACGGCGAGCTGCTGTGCGCCTGCAAGGCGGCCATCGCCCTCTGGGAGCGGGAAGACACCTTTACCCTGCTGGATATTTATCTGCGGATGCTGTGCGCCACGGGCTGCTATGAAATGAACCGGGTGGAGGAGTGCGACCGCCACCTGCTGGCGGCCATGGAGCTGGCCCTGCCCAACGGCTTTATCACGCCCTTCGTGGAATTCTGGATGAACACGGGCTGTCAGATCGAGCATCTTCTGGAACAGCACTATCCCCAGTGGCGGGATCCGGTCGAGCGGGTCAGCGCGGCCACGTGGAAAAACTGGATCGCCTTCCACAATCGCTATACCCGGGAGAACATCACCACCCTGCTGACCCAGCGGGAATACCGGATGGCCCAGATCATCGTGGCCGGCGGCACCTATCAGAACGTGGCCGACGAGCTGTACCTGTCCCTGAGCACGGTCAAAAGCATGCTGTCCGCCATTTATGACAAGCTGCTGATCCATTCCAGGGCCGAACTGGCGGAAATGATCATGTGATCCCCCAGGCTCCTGAAAAAAAGGTCCGGCCGGGGTGCGGCGTTGGGCAACGAGGTTGAAATTCGTTTTCTCGACTTTCACGGAACTTTTTCATAGAACGCGGATTGGTTTACGACAACGAACAGGGAGATTCCCATCATCGGAAATCTCCCTGTTCGTTAAAGTTTATTCTCTGCTTCTGCACCTTTGATTTTTCAATCCTTGCCTCAGTCCTTCGGCTTTTCGACGCTTTCCTGCAGGGCGAGCCATTTGCGGGGGGAGCAGCCAAACACTCGCACAAAGCTCTTGGCAAAGCCGTCCTGATTCAGATAGCCAAGCTGTTCGGCGATTTCGCCGCTCTTGCGGCCCTTGCGAAGCTCGCCCGACGCCCACTGCATCTGCACGCCCTGCACATAGTCCGTGAAGGTCCTGCCAGTCTGCTGGTGAAACTGACGGCTGAAATAAGAATAATTCAGGTGCATCTGAGCACACAATTCCCGTAGCTGGATCGGCCGGCCCGGATTAGACTGAACGAAGCTGACCGCCCAGAGTACGGGATTGTTCTGCTTGAGCAGCTGGTCGTTGGTCATGGCCTCGGAATAAAAGGCGGTGCGGTTTTGGCCGTCCAGCCGGGCGATCTGCAGGGCGCGTCCGGCCTGCCGAAGGCGTTCCGCCGTCAAAGGCCCGGGCAGGCTGGCACCGATCCAGATGCTTTGCCCGGCAGACCATTGCTCGAAGGCCGTTTGTTCATCGGAAAAAAGCATCAGCTCGCCGCCAAGGGTCAGATAGGACCAATGGAAAGGCAGCACCGTACCCCGCGGCAGTGAGGGAGAGAGCCGGACAGCCTGAACGACGGCAGGCGGACGGGGCAGACCAGCCTGCTCAAACCACTCCGGAACGATCTCCGGAGGGTCCTGCGCCAGCAGGGCTTTTTCCAGCTTCATCCGGCCCAGCAGCCACTGGTTTTCCAGGGCGGAGACTGCCTTGCTGACGGCGGCGGTCAGTTCGCTTTCGCTGTAGGGCTTCAGCAGATAATCCCGCACGCCCAGTTCCATGGCCCGCCGGGCGTATTCGAAAATCTCATGAGCCGTAATGACGATGCAGGCCATGGGGATGGGCTGCAGTTTCTCGGCCCGCTCGATCAGCTCCAGCCCGGACAACGCGTCCATCTGGATGTCGGTGATCAGCACGGCGATGGATTCGACCGCCAGAATGTCCAGTGCTTCTTCGCCGCTGTAGGCCGCCAGGATGCGGTCGCCGGGCCGGATGATCTTCCGAAGCCTGCGGATGGTGCCCTCGCAGATGGCCGGTTCGTCGTCTACGACCAGATAATTCACGGCGTTTCGCTCCTTTCCAGCGGAATGGTCAGTTGGAATTCCGTCTTTTCTTCATCCGAGTTCATTTCCAGTGTGTAGCGCCCGGCGTAGTGCAGCGTCAGTCGTTTAATGAGGTTGCGCAGGCCCACGCTGCCGGAAGTCCACCCGGCGGGATCGGCGCAGGCCCTCCGCATTTCTTCCAGCTTGTCGGGGGCGATGGGGCGGCCGTCGTTGGAAATGCGGATCGCCAGCGACGAGCCTTCCACTTCGGCGGAAACCAGAAGATGCAGCGGTTTAGAACGGATCAGCCCGTGCCGGATGGCGTTTTCCAGAATGGGCTGGAACGTGAAACGGAGCAGCCGGGCATGATCCAGCGACGGATCCCATCGAATGTCGATCTGGATATTCTGGCGTTTCATCACACTCATGAAGTCCACATAGGCGTACATTTGTGTGCGTTCCTGCTGCAGGGTGGACATGGGAGAGTCCGACAGGTTGTAGCGCAGAATGACCCCCAGCCGGGAAATGGCCTCCGGCAGCCGGGCGGCTTCCTCCGCATTTTCGATCTCCACTTCCAGCCATTGCAGGGAATTGAAGAGAAAGTGGGGGTTGAGCTGGTATTGCAGCGCCAGCGACTGAAGCTCCCGCTTGGCGCGCTCCTCCTGTAAAAGCCGCTCCTTCTGCTGATCCAGCCGGGTCACCAGCAGGTTGTAGGCCTTTACCAGACTGCCCACTTCGTCCCCGCCTTCCTGCGGCAGGGCGATGTGGTAGTCCTCGTCCGTGATGTGGTTCACCGCCTCCGTGGTCTGGTTCAGGCGGTTGAGCATTTCATTGAGCAGATGGGAGGAAAGCAGGTACATGCCGAAAACGGCAAACAGAAACAGAAGCACAAAGGGCAATGCCCCCAGCAAAAAGTGGGAAAAAATTGCGGGCATGCTGGCACAGGTATAGGCGACCAGCCCGTCCTGATCCAGTTCCAATCGCTGCCAAAGCTTTCCACCGCCAAGGTACTGACCGTTCTGAAAAAGCTCCGCGTCCGGCTCGATGATCTCCGTGGGAAAAATACTTTGCCCCTGCGCGTAAAACAGCAGGGAGCCGGAGGCGGCCTGTGCGCCGCTGAGCATGGCGCGCAGGTCTATGCTCAGGCGGATAACGCCCACCAGCTTCCCGGAAGAGGAGAAAACCTTACGGTCAAACAGATACTCTTCTTCCATGCCGCTGAATTCATTCAATTTGGAAACGGCTTCCGGCAGAAGGGCGTCCAGTCCGTGCCACTGACCGACGCGCCCGGAATCCAGAAACACGCTGAAAAACGCGTCGTTTCGGTAACGCTTTGCCGAAAGCACGGTGGACCAGTGCTCCAATTTGGCGTCATCCAGATAGATCAGCACAAAATTCGCATCAAATACGGAAAGGGAAGCCTGCACGATCATCAGCTCCCGCAGGACGGTGCTGCTGAGCATCATGCGGTCTGCCAGCCCATCAGAAGGGGTCAGCAGAGAAAGCACGGTGGAATCGCTGGCCAGCGTGTTCACCAGACTTTCCGCCTGCGCTTCCATGAGCCTGACATCGTTGCGCAGGGCCGTCAGCACGGCCTGATTTTCCTTGCCGACGTTTTTCAGATGGCTTTTCCAGCTCATACCGGATAAGATCAGCCCCAGCCCGCAGCAGGGAAGCAGCGAGAATAAAAGCAGCATGCATTTCAGCCGTGTCTTCAGCGGTCGTCCCTTCAGCATCGTCGTTTCCCTCCCCATGGGGTCATTGTAACATAAAAAGGAGGGCCGCAGCGAAAAACGTTTTCGCCGCAGCCCGTTGAGAATTCCGGTAGATCGGCTCAGCGGAAGGTATAGCTGGTTCCGTTGGCTTCGTTATAGGCGTTCAGCAGAGAGGTGCGCACCTGCTCGCCGCCCATGTTCAGGTAGGTGGACACAAAGTTGTCCCAATCCTTGCTGAGATCCAGCTCGCCCATGATGAACTTGGTGATGTTGTTGTCCATGTAGCTTTCCAGTTCACTGTTGAGCTTGGTGTACTCATCGGTAATGATGCCGTTGAACAGGTTTTGATAAACCTTGGCGTTCATGCAGCTTTCCAGGCCGGCGGCGCGGTACTGGCCGTAGTTACTCTCGTCCAGCTTGTACAGACGGGACTGCAGATCCAGATTCTCGATGAACTTGTACAGTTCCATGTCGGAAATGTCATCGCCGTTCTTGTTTTTGCCATCCATGCCCCAGTACCAGGTCACGTTGCCGTCGTCGTCCATCTCAAAGTAGTTGCCTTCCACGCCGCACTGGCTGGTGTACCAGCCGTAGGGAGTGCACTGCCAGTTGATCAGCTCCAGAACCTTATCCACGTTCTGGCAGGTGCTGGTGATGCCCAGAACGCGCCAGATGGGGTCAGTGCCGATCAGGCCGGACTTGCCGTCGGGGCCCACGATGGGATCCACCAGCGTGATCCTGCCGTTGGGGCAGTTGTCCAGAAAACCGTATTTCACGTACACGGAGCCGGGGTTGGACCACCAGCAGGGCCAGAAGCCCATCTTGCCGGTAGCAAACTTCTCATAAGCCTGAGAGTTGGAGTTGGTAAACACTTCGGGATCCATGTAACCAGCGGCGTAGATGTCGTGCAGATAGCTGACGGCAGCCTTGTATTCGTCGGAGATCACGTTGGTGGTCACGGTACCGTCGTCGTTGAGCAGGTATTCCTGGCCGGGCGCCGCGCCGAAAGCGCCGAAGATGGTGGACAGGTAGCTCATGCTGTAGATGTTGTGCATGCCATAGGTGCTCAGACCATAGGTGTCGTTCAGCCCGTTCTGGTCGGGGTCGTCCTCGGTGAAGGCGCGCAGCACTTCGGTCAGCTCGTCGATGGTGGTGGGCACCTGCAGGCCCAGGTTATCCAGCCAGTCCTGACGGATGGCGGTGGTCAGCATGGTGGTGTTCACGGAACGGGTGGGAACGCCGTAGATCGCGCCGTCCACCTTCATGCGGTTCCAGCATACTTCGCCCTGATCGCCGGTGTTCACATAGTCCATCAGTTCGGGATATTGATCCACCAGACCGGTCAGGTCGGCAAACAGGCCTTCCTTGGCGTACTCCACATAGGTGCGGTACTCCATCAGGATCAGGTCGGGGATGTCGCCGGAAGCGACGGCCAGAGCCAGCTGCTGGGTAAAGTTTTCCGACACGCAGGTCAGCTGCAGGTCGATGTTCAGGGTTTTGAGAATGTAGTCATGCACCTCGTCCGTGTAGGCGTTCTGAGGACGGGCGGATTCCCACATGGCCTTGATGACCACGGGTTCGGCGCTTTCCGCCACTGCCGCGGGCAGCAGGGAAAGAAGCATCATGGAGGCCAACAGGATTGCCAGGATCTTTTTCATGGTTCTTTTCTCCTTTTTTTTATTTGCTTTGCGCTTTGCCAACGCAAGGAAAGCCTTGATCTTTTCAGCCTTTCAGGGAACCGACCATCACGCCTTTGACGAAATAGCGCTGCAGGAAGGGATAGACGCAGATGATGGGCAGGGCGGTGACGACGATCATCGCGTCCTTCAGCATTTCGGAAGCAATGTTCTGAATGCCGTCGTCGTACATGAGCGAGTCCATCTCACTGGACATGATGACCTGACGCAGCAGCGCCTGCATGGGCCATACCGCTTTTTTGGTGATGAAGATCAGCGCGTAATAGTAGGCGTTCCAGTAATCCACCGCGTAGAACAGGGTAATGGTGGCGATGGCGGAGGTGGACAGGGGCAGCAGGATCCGCCACAGATAGGTGGTCACGCTGGCGCCGTCCAGCACGGCGGCCTCGTACAGCGCGTCCGGTACGCCCTGAAAAAAGTTGCGCATGATGATGAGGTTATACGTGCTGATGCACACCGGCAGGATCAGCGACCACAGCGTGTTGAGCAGACTGAGCCGCCGTACCTGCAGGTACAGGGGCACCAGCCCTCCGCTGAACAGCATGGTGAATACCACGAAGAAGGTCAGCAGATTCCGCCCGGGCAGATCCTTCCGGGAAAGGACGAATGCGCCCAGAATGGTCAGAACCATGCTTAGCGCCGTCCCCACGAGCGTGACAAACAGGGTGTTGGCATAGGCGGTGGGCACCAGCTCATTGCGGAATACCTGCTGGTATGCTTCCAGATGAAGCCCGTCCGGCCAGAGGACGAAGGTGGTGTTCTGGACGTGAGAGAGGGAGGAGAAGGAACAGACGATCACGTACCAGAAAGGGTAGAGCATGACAAAGATGATCAGCAGCAGGATCAGGGTGGAGACCACCCGGAAAGCCTTTTCGCCGTTGCTGAGCTGTTTCACTTGCATTACCAGATGCCTCCTTCCCCGTCCGTCAGTTTTTTGGCGATCTTATTGGTGGCCAGGATCATTACAAGACCCACCAGCGATTTGATCAGACCGGTGGCCGTAGCCACGGAGAAATTATTGGAAGAGTTGAGACCCATGCGGTAGACGAAATAGTCCAGCGTTTCGCCCTTGTCCAGCACCGCTTTGTTGACGAGGGCGAAGATCTGGTTGAAGGAAATGCTCAGGAAGTTGCCGACTTCCAATATCAGCATCACGGCGATACAGGTGCGGATGCCGGGCAGCGTTACGTGCCAGATGCGCTTCAGCCGTCCTGCGCCGTCGATATAGGCCGCCTCGTACAACTGCTCGTCAATGCCCGTGATGGCCGCCAGATAAACGATGGAACCCCAGCCCAGATTCTTCCACATGCCGGAGACCAGCACGATGTTGTAGAAGTACTGGCTCTGGCCCAGAAAATTCTTGGGGCTTCCGCCCAGCATTTTGATGACGTTGTTCACCACACCGGTGTTGGGGGAAAGCAGCATATACACCAGCCCACCCGCCACGGACCAGGAAATAAAATGGGGCAGATAGCTGATGGTCTGAGCCGTTTTCTTCAGCCGGGGACTGCGCACTTCGTTGAGCAGAAGGGCGAACAGGATGGGCAGCGGGAAGGAAAAGACCAGACGCTGCGCCGCCATGATGAGCGTATTGCGGATGGCCTGCAGGAAGGAGGGCAGAGAGAACAGATACACGAAGTTTTCCAGCCCCACGAATTTGCTGGCCCCAATACCCTTGAGGATTTTAAAATCCTGAAAAGCGATCACCAGCCCGCCCATGGGGATATACTGAAAAATAATGTACCAGGCAGCCACCGGCAAAAACAGCAGATACAGGCGGATATGATCCTTCTGGATCCTTTTTCCGGGTTTGCCGGGCTGCACCGCTGCAGTGACAGCATTCCGCATTGCACACACATCCTTTGAACGTTTATGGGTCAAGTATACCTTTACAAGCTCTAAAGCGGAACTATCTGATTTGTCATTTATCCGTCCATTTTTTACTGTTTTTGGGTGGAATGGGTAAAATCAGGAAATGACAGGCCGGGATGGCGGAAAGAAAAATCTTTGGAAAAACTGCCGGAAAGTGCCGCGCGACCCTTGCTACTTTGCGCCGCCTTTTTCTGAGTGTGTTCGTATCAGCTGTCAGGTTCTGCCTGCTTCATGTTTCGGGCATCTCATGGGCAACTGAGCTCATAGCCGCTGCCATACCGTCCAAGCGCGTTGGCAGCTCTATCATGCTTTTTGTATTTTCCAGATTTTTTTGACATGGATTTGACAAATGCAAACGATTGTGCTATAATAATCAAACCGATAAGAGAAGCGGAAAATCAAATCGGAACTTACGGAAAGGACGTGTATCTATCCATGAAAAAGCTGTTTGCCATTCTGCTGGCTCTGACCATGGTGCTGGGCCTGTGCAGCTTTGCCGGAGCCGAGGGCATCGACGAAGCGCTGATCGCCGCCGCCAAGGAAGAGGGCGAGCTGACCGTTTACGGCAGCTGCGAAGAAGCCTACCTGAACGCCGCCTGCGACAAGTTTGAAGAACTGTACGGCATCAAAGTGAACCGTCAGCGCCTGTCCACTGGCGAAGTCGCCGCCAAGATCGAAGAAGAAAACGGCAACCCCTCTGCCGACGTATGGTTCGGCGGCACCACCGACCCCTACAACGAGACCGCTGCCAAGGGTCTGCTGGAAGCCTACGAAGCCAAGAACGCCACCCACCTGCTGGACAGCATGTACCGCGACGCGGACGGCTACTGGTACGGCATCTATAAGGGAATCCTGGGCTTCATGGTCAACACCGAAGAACTCCAGCGCCTGGGTCTGGAAGCGCCTCAGGATTGGGACGATCTGCTCAAGCCCGAATATAAGGGCCTGATCTGGATGTCCAACCCCAACACCGCCGGCACCGCCAAGCTGGTCATCAATACCATGGTGCAGATGAAGGGCCATGACGAAGCCATGAAGTACTTTGTGGAACTGGACAAGAACATCGCCCAGTACACCAAGTCCGGCTCCGGCCCCTCCAAGAAGGTCGGCATCGGCGAATGCACCATCGGCATCGGCTTCCTGCATGACGGCATCACCCAGATCCTGGACGGCTATGACAACATCTCTCTGGTGATCCCCAAGAGCGGCACCAGCTTTGAGATCGGCGCTACCGCCATCTTCAAGGGCGCGAAGCATCAGAACGCCGCCAAGCTGTGGATCGAGTTCGCTCTGAGCCCCGAGTGCGTCAACATCGCCAAGGAGAACGAGAGCTATCAGTTCCTGGTGATCGACAATGCCGAGCAGCCCAAGGAAGCGGCTGAATTCGGTCTGGATCCTGACAACGTGATGAAGTACGACTTTGCGGACGCCAAGGCCAACACCTCCAAGTATGTTGAGGACTTCTTCAACGCTCTGGGCGCGGCTGCCGACGATCGTTTCAAGACCGAGTGATTTTAACCCCGCAATTCTTACGCGAAGGGGCGGCACACGCCGCCCCTTCCTTAGTATCCTGAAGTATTCCGGCAGGCGCTCCAGCCTGCCTGCACTTTTCCATAAGGGGGGACTCCATTGCTCAAGGCGCAAAGTGCGAAGCTGGACCGCAAAAAGCTGTTCGGCGACCCCGTTTTGATCACCACCATCGTGATCCTCGTCATTCTGCTGACCTTATTTATCCTTTATCCCCTGAGCATGCTGCTGATCGACAGCATCTGGGGCGAAAGCGGGCTGACCCTGTCCGTGTTCGGCCGGGTACTGGAAATGGGCACCTTCCGCACGGCTTTTACCAATACGCTCCGGCTGGGCTTTATCGTGGGCATCGGTTCCACGGTGCTGGGACTTCTGTTTGCCTACGTGGACGTGTATGTGGACATCAAGTCCCGGTTCGTGCGCAAGCTCTTCAATGTGGTCAGCATGCTGCCCGTGGTTTCTCCGCCCTTTGTGCTGAGCCTGAGCATGATCCTGCTCTTCGGCCGCGGCGGTCTGATCACCCGGAGCCTGCTGCACATTTATGACAGCGACATCTATGGCCTGCACGGCATTGCCATCGTGCAGATCCTGACCTTCTTCCCTGTTTGCTACATGATGCTCAAGGGGCTTCTGAAGAACATCGACCCTTCGCTGGAAGAGGCCAGCCGGGATATGGGAGCCAGCCGGTGGAAGGTTTTCACCACCGTGACGCTGCCCCTGATGCTGCCGGGTCTGGGCAATGCGTTTCTGGTCACGTTCATCGAATCGGTAGCAGACTTCGCCAACCCCATGATGATCGGCGGCAGCTACGACACACTGGCTACCACGATCTACCTGCAGGTCACCGGCGCCTACGACAAGGCGGGCGCCAGCGCTATGGCCGTGGTGCTGCTGTGCCTGACGCTGGTCCTGTTCCTGATCCAGAAATACTATCTGGAAAAGCGCACCTACGCCACCCTGACCGGCAAGGCCAGCCGGGAGCGGATGCTCATCGCCGACAAGAGCGTGACCCGTCCCCTGTCCATTCTGTGCGGGCTTTTCTCCGCCTTTGTGGTGCTGATGTATATCAGCATTCCCTTCGGCGCGCTGTTCAAGCTCTGGGGCCGGGACTACTCCCTCACCCTGAAGCATTTCCAGTACATGTTCAAGTACAGCGGTCTGAAGGCGTTCCGGGATTCCTTTGTGCTGAGTCTGATCGCTTCGCCCATCACGGCACTGTTCTCCATGATCATCAGCTATCTGGTGGTCAAGAAGAAATTCCACTCCAAGGGCTTTATTGAGTTCGTCAGCATGCTGGCCATGGCCGTACCCGGCACGGTGCTGGGCGTGGGCTACATTCGCGGCTTCGCCAACGGCGTGTTCAAGACTGGCTTCCTGCAGGGCCTGTACGGCACCGGCGCGATTCTGGTCATCGTGTTCATTGTGCGCAGTCTGCCGGTCGGCACCCGCAGCGGTATTTCGGCGCTGCGGCAGATCGACAAGTCCATCGAGGAAAGCGCCTACGATCTGGGCGCGGGCAGCGGCAAGGTCTTCACCTCCGTTACCCTGCCCCTGATCAAGGATAGCTTCCTCAGCGGTCTGGTGACCACCTTCGTGCGCTCCATCACCGCCATCAGCGCCATCATCCTGTTGGTAACGCCCCAATACCTGCTCATCACCACCCAGATCAACGAGTTCGCCGAGAAGGGCAAGTACGGCGTGGCCTGTGCCTACGCCACCATCCTGATCGCCATTGTGTATGCGTCCATCGTGGTGATGAACTTCGTCATCAAGCATTTCGGAACCAGCAAAAAGCTAAAGGGGGACAGCGAAAATGCCTAAAGAGAGCAAGGGCGTTCGCCTTGACCATATTTCCAAGATTTACAAGGATCCCAAGACCGGCAAGGACTTCTATGCCGTACATGACGTTTCGCTGGATATTCAGCCGGGCAGCTTCGTGACCCTGCTGGGCCCTTCCGGCTGCGGTAAGACCACAACCCTGCGCATGGTGGCAGGGTTCGAAAGCCCGGACGAGGGCGAAATCTATCTGGGCGGCGAACCCATCAATGCCCTGACCCCCAACAAGCGCGACACCGCCATGGTGTTCCAGAGCTACGCCCTGTTCCCGCATTACAACGTGTTTGACAACGTGGCTTACGGCCTGCGCCTGCGCAAAGTGCCCAAGCCCGAGATCGAACGCCGGGTCAAGACGATTCTGGAGCTGGTGGAAATGGGCGGCATGGAAAGCCGCATGACCAACCAGCTTTCCGGCGGCCAGCAGCAGCGCGTGGCGCTGGCCCGGGCGCTGGTGGTGGAGCCCGGCGTGCTGCTGTTCGACGAGCCGCTGTCCAATCTGGACGCCAAGCTCCGCGTCAGCATGCGCACCGAAATTCGCCGCATCCAGCAGAAGCTGGGCATTACGGCCATCTACGTCACCCATGACCAGAGCGAGGCCATGGCCATCTCCGACCAGATCATCATCATGAAAAAGGGCGTGATCGCCCAGATGGGCAGCCCCATGGACATCTATTATCACCCGGTGGACGAGTTTGTGGCCGATTTCATCGGCGAGGCCAACTTCCTCAAGGGGATTTCGAAGGGAATGAGGGAGAACGCCTGCGTAGTGGACGTGGATGGCCGGGAATGCCTCGTAGCGACGGATGGCGCGTTTGAAGCGGGCCGGGAATGCGAGATCGTCCTGCGCCCCGAAGCCATCCGCATCGGCGAAACGGGAATGCTCCCCTGCAAGGTGGAACTGAGCTGCTTCATGGGCAGCTACCAGAACTACCATGTGCGCGTGGGCGACACGCTGGTCAAGATCAGCGACAACTGCCCCGTCAACAAGCGCGTGTTCGCCGTGGGCGAGGACGCCTACATCAGCTTCGAAAAGGAATGCGCGCACGTGCTGTAAACCGGAGGAGTATCTGACGGCCCCGTATGGGGCCGTCTTCTCTTTCCTTCCCCTTTTCTTAACCCATTCAAAAAGGACTGTCCCAATCGGGACAGCCCTTTTTTGTGAGTTCATTCAGTTCGAGTTCATTCAGTTCGTCGAAGCCCGGCTTACTCCACCGCCACGATACGGCCCTGGCCATAGGGATTGGCGTATTCAGCGCCGACTACGCCGCCCAGACCCTCGGTGATGTAGGTGATCAGCACCTGATTGTCCAGCATCACGCTTTCCTGCGTATAGACGTTGTCCTCGAATATGGTGTAGCCGTCGCCCTGACCCTGCAGCATGTAGTTGTGGGAAGCCAGCGTGTAGATCTTTTCCAGATCCAGCGGTTCGCCGCCCACCATGACGTTCTTCACGCGGTATTCGCCTTCCACGCCCGCAAACAGACCCTTTTCATCCAGCTTCACGGAGGAAGGCACGGAGGTGTGGATCTCGTAGGTCAGGCCGGACACCTGCAGGAAGCCGCCAAATTCGCCGGGCACGTCCTTGGCGCCGAACTCCAAGGCGTCCAGAATCTGCTGGCCGGTGGCCTCGCACACGCACAACGCATTGCCGAAGGGATGCACCTTCAGGATGTCGTTCAGGGTAATATCGCCCTCCTTGATGCTGACACGGATGCCGCCGCCGTTGACGAAGGCGATGTCCGCGCCGGAAACATAGCGGTACGCGTCGGCGCACAGGTCGCCCAGATTGGTCTCCGCGTTGCGGATGATGCGGACCGCCTTGCCGTCCTCAGTCACGGCCACGGGATCGTTGATGGTCAGCTCCACATCGGTCTTGGCCACCACCTCCGCCAGCTTGGCGTTCAGGGTTTCGGTGGCTTCGGCCACGGCCTTGGTCACGTCGGTGTCCAGCTGATAGAGCTGCGTGGCGTTGAAATCGTCGTTGTTCCACATCATGACGCCGGCCT
>CAKUCE010000031.1 GCA_934643535.1 uncultured Clostridia bacterium
CAGCTGAACCTGCTTGTCGAGATAATCCTTCTCGTGTTCGTCCACGGCGAACGCGGAGGTGGTCAGCAGGCTCAGGCACAGCGCCACAGCCAGCACCAGGGAAAGGATCTTTTTCATACCAGTTCCTCCTTTTGAGATTTGAATGTTTCTTCCGGCCGTTTTCGAGGCAGGAAGATCATGTGCCTTTAGTGTAACGTTCCGGCGGTCTGGCCGCAATCCCAACATTTTGTCTTTTCGGGTGCAATTTTTACCAGCGAATAGCAAAAAAGGACAAAATCAGTTCCCGGAGGCACCGTCCACGGTTTGACGCCGGAACTGCGCGGGCGAAAGGCCGGTCAGCTTCTTGAAGACCCGGTTGAAATACTTGGTGGAACAGAAGCCGGTCTTGACCGCGATGTCGGATACCTTGTCGTTGCTGTTTTCCAGCAGCTCCTTCGCCTTGCCGATGCGGACATTGTACAGATGGGTCATCACATTGGTGCCCGTATTGGCCTTGTAGAAGCGGGAAAGATAGGCGGGGCTGTAATGAACCTCGTCCGCCAGCCGGGTCAGGGTCAGATCCTCCTGATAGTGCTGCTCGATATACTGGTTGATGCGGACGATCAGCCACGTTTCCCGGCTTTCCCGGTTTTCCTCCCGGGCCTGACGGATGCGCCTGAGATAATCGTCGAGGTTCCGAAGCCATTCCTCCAGACTGCCGAAGCGGTCGCAGGCGATCAGACGTTTCTTTTCCGCCGCAAGATCCTGCTGCGGGGCGTACAGACGGCCCGCCTCGGTCAGCAGGTAGCCTACGGCGGACAGCGTGGTTTCCGGCAGCGCGGGGAAGGGCGCGTTTTCCAGCTCTTCCCGAAGGACGCGCAGGAAGGAATCAATGTTGCCGCACTTCACCATCTCCCAGAGCATGTTCAGCTCCTCCATGCTGGGGAAGGACAGCTCGCCCTGGGAGCGGCGCAGCTCCTCCGCCGTATCCAGCATCATCATGCCGCTTTCGCTGCGGATGTCCTCCAGCCGCACCGCTGCACGCTGGTACAGCACGTGGGCCTGCGCCCAGGTCACCGGCGCGTCCGCGCAGAGGATGGCCAGCTTCCGGCCGGTCTCCTCCTCAACGGTCTGGGGCAGATTTTCCAGCGCCGTCTGCACATAGGTGATGCGGCTGCCCGCCAGACTGCTCTCACCGTCCGGCTGGATCACCAGCAGGATGGTGCCTGCGGACAAATAGGACAAAAACGGGATGTCATAAGCCTGAAACCGCGCCTGAATGGACTGCAGAATATCCATGGCCGTGCGGTTATTGGTCACGGGGTTCTGATCGTTCAGGGCCAGCAGCACCAGCAATACCGGCTTTTCCAGCCGCAGCGGCACGGAAAACTGATCCAGATCGTGCTGATCCGGCAGGGGGATTCCCTGCACGATGATGCGCTTGAGGAAGTACCGCCCCATGGACTCCCCTACCTGCTGCACGTACTGGTCGTAATGACGCAGCTTTTCCTCCCGGCTTCGTTCCTTCTGGATGGCCTGCAGCTTCCGCTCCACGCACTGGCAGATGGTATCGTAGCTTTCGATCTTCAGCAGGTAGTCCACGCGGTCGTGGCGCAGCGTTTCGTAGGCGTAGTCAAAATTATCATAGGCGGTCAGGATCAGAAAATGGCACTTGGGCCAGATGGCCTGCACCTTGCTGAGCAGCTCCAGGCCGCTCATGCCGGGCATGGCGATGTCCGTGATCACAATATCAAACCGCATGGTGCGAATGACCTCCAGCGCGGCCACGGCGGAATAGCAGCGGTAGAGTTCAAACTCGAAACGCTCGTCCATCAGGTCATAAATGGAATTGGCGATCCGTTCCTCGTCGTCAACGATCATCATCCGAAACATATTTTTTCTCTCCAATCATGCGGATCTCCGAACGGAAGCCGCCCAGCGGCGAGCGGGACACATACAGCCCGCTGCCCGGCTGGTACAGCATCCGTATCCGCCGGTGTATATTGCTCAGGGCTACGGAATCGCCGTTGGGGTTGTATTCCTCGGCGGCCAGAATGGTGCGGGCCTTTTCGATCAGCTCGTCGGAGGCGTTGGGGCCGTTGTCGTCCACATAGATGGACAGCCGGTTTCCCTCCGCCTCAAACTGGACGGAGATCACGCCCTTTTCCCGCATGTCCTTGATGCCATGCTCGAAGGTGTTTTCCAGAAGCGGCTGAATGATGATGCGGGGCACCGGCTTTTCCGCGTATTCCGGCGGGCATTCGGCCAGACGGGCTTCCAGATGGCTGCCGAAGCGCATCTTCTGTATTTCCACATAGGCCCGTGCATGCTCCATCTCCTCCCGGAGCGTGGCTTCGTCCCGGGCGGAGGTGGTGATATAGCGCAGGTAACGGCCCAGCACGTCCGTCATCTGCTCCGCCACGTCGTATTCTTCATTCATCAGCAGGGCCCGCAGGTTGAAGTACGTGTTGTAGAGAAAATGGGGCCTGATCTGGTAGCGCAGCTGCTTCAGCTCGCTCTTGGCGTTCAGGAGCTTCAGGGTGTATTCCCGGTCGATCAGCTCCTGCAGCCGGACCGTCATCTGATTGAACTGGTCGTAGATCTGCTGGAATTCGTTGCTCTTGGCGCCGGTCAGCCGCACGGACAGGTCGCCCTTTCCCACTTTCTTCATGGCCGCGTCGATCTTCGATACCGGCTTATGCACCATCTGCTGCAGGAAGCAGGCCAGTGACAGCATGACCACGATGCTGACGGCGCAGACTACCGTGATCATCCGGCGATACTCCCGCATCCGATCGGTGATGAGGCTGACCGGGGTCAGCTGGCAGACCTTGACCGGCACGGAGGTCGCCTGCTGCCAGTTCAGAAGCCACTGTTTTCCCTGCAATTCGCACCGCACAAATCCGCCGGCGCTTCCATGGATGGCTTCGGAAATCTGCCGACCGTCGGCGGCGGACAGGGAGCCGCTCATGGTCAGCGGAACCTCCGTACCCTCCTGCACGGCAAAGACAGCCAGCCGGGAGTTTTCGTCATCCGGCAGGTAGCGCTTCAAATAGCTGAACAGATTCATGGACGAAAACGAAGCGACGGCCACCGTATTATGGGCCGTTTCGGACAGCAGCGGCGCTTTGGAAAGAATGAGCCGCATTTTTCCGTTTTCCAGCGACATCCCGCGAGTACCCTCGTCCAGCGCGTCGGTGATGAGCTTCATCGTATCCTCATCCAGCGGCGCGATGGAACCCGTCACCACCTTGCGCAGGGAATCCAGCATGCAGATCTCCAGCGTTTCCATAAAGGACATGGAGTTTTCGATGATGCTGATCTGGTTATGCACGGCGGTCGTCTGGCTGAGATAATCGTAATTGAAGATCCGGCTGTCGTAATACAGCTGCAGCCGGGTCAGGCTGCTGTCGTTCAGCTCGGTCTGCATGAGCAGGAGCAGCGTGTCCACGTCCGTGGAAAACGAATGCACCGCCGAATTGATCTCCTGCTGGCGGCTTTCGATAATAAAGTTTTCGAAATTCCGGGTAGACTGCTGAGCCAGCCAGAAAATGAGCGCGCAGATGATCCCCGTCACCAGCAGCGTGACGGACAGAAGAATCGCCAGCAGGGAATAGAGTTTTTTCTTTCGGGTCATGGCTGCGCGCTCCTTTCTGGGAAGGTTCAACAAGAGTCAGTTCAGGGCGGTCAGGGTGAAGATCGTTTCGTAGGTCTTGGTTTCGCCGGGAGCCACAAAGGCAAAGCCCGTCTTTTCCCGGTCGAAGGGCGCGTTGGGACAGTTGTTCACCCAAGTCTGCGGCTCTACGCAGAGGAATTCCCTGCTGCCGCCGTTGTAGACCATCCAGTAGGCATAGGGCGGCAATGCCCGGTAGATGAGCTGCACGCCATGCTCCGCATCCATCAGCCGCATTTCTCTGCTTTCGTCCATGGCAAAATGACGGCTGATGACATGTTCGCAGGGGCGGAAGGTCCCGTTCAGCATTTCCTGCCGCATGGGCGAATCCGCGATCACTCCGCCCGTGGGCAGGAAGGTGTCCATGTTGCGCTCGATTTCGTCCCCCACGCCCAGCTTCAGGCGCACATCCTCCGGCCTGCCGCCTTCCACAAAGGGCAGCCCGAAAGTGGTGTGAAAGCCCAGCGCAAAGGGCATGTTCTGCTCGGAGTCATTGACGACGGCAATGATCTGGTGCATGCCGTCCTCCCGCAGCTCGAAGCGGATGCGCAGGGTAAAGGCGTGCGGAAAGGTCATATAGGGCCGTTCCCTGGTGGCGCGGAAGAGAAACTCCGCGTGGCTGGCGCTCTGTTCCACACAGGGCAGGGCGGTCTCGTGGAGCATGCCGTGGATGAAATTGCCGATAGCGGGCTCGTTCATAGGGAAAACATATTCCCGGCCCTCAAACTCGAACTTTGCGCCGGAGATACGGTTGGGCGGCAGCAGCACGGGCACGCCCCAGAGATAGGGATTGGACTTCGTAAAATCTTCCAGCGAACCGGGGGTGCGCAGGGAGCGCATGTTCAGCTCCGGCCGGGTCAGCGAAATCAGGTTGGCTCCCCGTTCCGGGCAGATCTCAGCCTCGTAGCCAAAGGCGGACAGATGGACGGTATGCATCAAGCGTTCTCTCCTTTTGTTTCCGGCCCATGCGCCGGGCGGTGTTTTCTGCATTGTACCACAAAAAGCGGCCCTCCGGCAGCTTTCCGTATGAAAAAACGAGGGGCGGGCCTGTGCCCGTCCCCCCGTGGCCGTTACTTTTCTTCCGCCTTTTTGGCCGCCTGTTCCCGGGCGAAATCTTCATCCGCCAGTCGGCTGTACCGCTGGAAGATCTCAATTTCCTTGGGATCGTAGGGGTGATGGCTGGGGCGGTAAATATCATGGAACCACTTGGTGAAGTCAATATCGGCGTTATGATCCTTCTCGTAACGCTGCCACAGGCCTTCCCACGGCTCGTAGGTCTGATACTTGCCGGCCACAAAGCCCCAGTTGTAGCAGCCGATCTTTTCCAGATAGAACAGGGGGAACATCTCCTGTACGGTGTTGTGCAGGCAGCGGCCCAGCCATTCGGTGTTCACGATAGGACGACCGTACTCATCCTTCAGCCGCTTGATCTGCATGATGTTGCTCTCATAGGGGCTGTAGTTGTGGTAGCTGATGATGTCCGAATTATCGCAGGCAAAGCGCTCGATGGCGGTCATCGGCAGATTGCGGTCGTTGGGAAGCCGCCACGCGCAGCAGGTCAGCGGCTGGATGGGGTCGATCTCCCGGGCGATCTCGAAGAACTTCTTCAGATGGGGCATGGTGGCCTCTTCCCGCTTGGCGTTGCCCACCTCGTTGTAAATATCCCACATGCAGATGCGCTCGTCGTTTTTGTGGGTCTCGATGATCTCCCGCACCCACTCGTAATGGCGCTGCGCCAGCTCCGGCTCGTCCAGCAGGTGATAGCCCATTCCGGCGAACTGGCTGTGCTGGCTCTTTTTACGACCGCCGTGATAACCCCAGTCGTAGTGCTGCGGGCCAAGCGTCATGGGCTTGGTGTACTCCTTGGGCTGCATGCAGTCGTTGCCCAGCACCACCATGCAGGAGATGCCGTGCTTCCACGCGGTTTCCAGGTAGCGGTCGAAGCGCTCCATGAAGCCGTCATGCTGCTGATCCCACACGAAGAACTCCAGAACGATGCGGATGGAATTAAATCCGGTCTCCGCCGCCAGCGCCAGTTCTTCGTCGGCGGTCTTGAGCCGCTCTTCAAAGCCCTCTTCCTGCCACTGATCAATCCGGTTGGCGCAGTCGCTGCTCATGAAGTTGCAGCCGCGCAGCCAGTTATGATTGTTGTACCATTCCCAGGCCCGTTCCTTTGTCCAGACTTTGCCCATTAGTATCACTCCTCATTTCAAGCTCGTTTGGTTCCTGTATCCGACTTTTTGGCAGCATTTTTGTTTTCGCAAAGATTATAAGCGGGCGCTTTGTCCGCGTCAACCGAAACCGCCCATCTGGTCAATATCTGCATCATTTTGGCAAAAAAAAGAACATTTCGCAAGAAACAGAAAGGGATAAAAAGCAAAAAATCGACCGCCAAGTCCCACCGATTCAAAACTTTCCTTGACATTTTTGGATTTCAAGTTACAATTACATACGTTGTATAACGTTTATTTTTTGATGAAAGGGACTTAAACCATGAAGCGAAAGGCTTCTCTTTCCTACGATCAGCGTTACCGGCATAAGCTGAACATGCTGGAGCCGGGAACCGTCATGCTTCGCATTTGCGCCGCTTTGGCGGCGGCAGGAGGACTGTGTCTCTGGTTCGGCTGGAAGGCCGCGGCAGCGGGCCTGTTTGCACTGGCCGCGCTTCTTTTTCTGGTCCTGCTTGTGCTAGTAGGCGTGGAGCTTCATCAGGATCGAGTGCTGAACGAGCTGGCATCACGGGAAAATCAAAACAGGGAGGAAAACAAATGAACCATCCGATACAAAAAGAGCGAATTTATCTGTGCGCCCCCGGCGCGTGCGTCAGCGCGTCGATGGTATTTGACCATGCGATCAGCGAGGAACAGCTGTGCGCCGCGATTCTGGAAGCCGCCCGCCGCCACGAAATTCTTTCATGCCGGCTGCGGATGGAGCCGGACGGCGGCGCTTTTCTGGAAGAGACTCATCGTGCGCCTGCGGTTTCCCTTACCCCTTTTCAGGGAGAAACAGAACGCCTGATCCGGGAGCAGGAGCGCCGTCCTTTTCAGCGGGAAGACGGCGAATGGGCCCGCTTCTTCTACCGCACTAGCGGAGGACGAACCGAGCTGACAGCCGTCGTGCATCACCTGATCTGCGACGGTTTTTCCATCGTCCGGCTGATGAGCGATATTGTGCGGGCGCTGAACGGCTGCCCCGTGGCACAGCAGCCCGTTCGTCTTCTTACCCCGGAGCTGCTTCCGAAGCATCCCGGACTGAATCCCCTGCTAAATGCCCTGCTGCGGCAGCAGAACCGGCGCTGGCAGCGGAAGGGCCGCGTCTTTTTGCCGGACGATATCCGGGCCATGCAGCAGCGTCACGGAGAAAAGGAAGCCGCGCTTCTGCGGTTCCATACGATCTCCGGCGATTCCCTGTCCGCCATTTTGGATCTGGCCCATGAAACGGGCGTAACGGTGGGCAGTCTGCTGGCCGCCGCCCTCGGCTCGGCCTTAAAACCCGGAGAAAGCGTCGGCGTTGCAGTAAATCTGCGGCCCGAAGGCATAGACGGCATGGGCAATTTTGCCACGGGCGTAAGTGTGAAGAACCGCTATGACTCCGGACGGAGTTTCCGGCAAAACAGCGCGGCCTTTCATCGGCTCCTGCTCCAAAAGCAGCGCGATCCCGGAGAAAAATTCTTCCTTTATGAATTCATGAACGCCCTTTCCCCCACGCTGATCGACGCGCTGGCCTTCCGGCAGGACGGATTCCGAAATTCCGTTTCCGATGGAGTATGCCGAATGTGCGGCTACGTGGATTCTCCCACCGGCGTCAGCCTGACCAACCTGACCCGAATCTCCCTGCCGGATCAGTCTGACTGGGCCTTCCGCTGCGAAGCCTTCCGTTTTGTTCCGCCCTATATGCCCAACGCGGCGGCTGTACTGGGCTGCTGTACCTTCGGCGACACGATGACGCTGGCGCTTCGCGCCCCTAGCGAAGAGGGGCTGAAGCTGCTGGAAAGCGCTCTGGAAAGGCTCGAAAAAGAGACGCTTTCCTCCAGAGCATAATTTTCAGACGTCCGCCGTCAAACGAAAAAGCGTTTGGCAGCGGACGTTATGGTTTCTCCTGGCTGGGCAGCACGCCCATGTACCGCCTGTACATGCGGGAAAAATAGGACAGGTTTTCCACGCCGCACTGCCGTGCCGCTTCGGCCACGTTGCATTTTCCGGAGAGGATCAGAATCCGGGCCTCCCGGCAGCGCAGGGAGTTCAGGAACTCCACCGGTGACAGATCCAGATAACTGCGAAACAGGCGGCAGAGCTGATAACGGCTGACGCCTGCTTCCCGGCAGGCGTCGCCAACGGCGTTTTCTTCCGCCAGATGCTCGCGGAGATACCGCACCGCGGTCATGACGGTACTCGGCTGCCGGGACGGCTCTTTGGGCGCAGGCAGTTGGTGGCGGCGCAGCAGGCAGGTGTACAGCCGAAGTGACAGCGCCAATACTTCTCCCTTATAAAAAGGACGCTTCTCCCGCATTTCGGCTGCCAGCTTCTGAAAAATCTCCAAAGGCTCCGGGTCGGAAATCAGCGGTTCGATCTCCCGTCCGCCCACCGGCAGACCGTGCGCTTCCAGAAAATCCCGATTCAAGATCAGGCAGTCGTAACGGCAGCGGGAAGCGTGATAGCTGAAAACGTGAAACTTTCCGCTGTTGACTACCGCTATCTGCTCCGGGCCGAAGGATACCCCTTCCCCATCCTGCAGGATCCGAATTTCCCCTTCCAGTCCCAGAAGCAGTTCCACGCCCTCGTGCCAGTGACCGCCCGACCAACTGGAATAGGGATCGCCCGTGTCCTCATGAAAAATAATCGGAAACGACGGATCCGGGAACTGATGAAGCTCGTATCTGGTCATGGGCCGTTCCTTTCTGCGCCTCTTTGCCGGTGCAAAAAAGTGTTAATTTTTCGCAAGGTTGTGACTTGTCATTTTCCACGAAAAGTATACAATACAGTTGGAAGCAGGTCAATCGTTCATAAGCGTTTTTCAAGAACCATTTTTGGGAGGTGCAACAATGTATCAATTCCCCATCGGCGTTATTCTGGAATCCTTCCGCAAGCCCATTCCCGAAGCGGTAGACGCCGCCGCCAAATTGGGAGCCAAGGGGCTGCAGGTATACGCCACGGCTACCAGACTGGCCAAAACTGAAATGTCCCCCGCCCAGCGCAGAGACTTTCTCCGCATGGTCAAGGATCATGGACTTTGCTTTTCCGCCCTGTGCGGCGATCTGGGCAAGGGCTTCGGCAACCCGGAGCTGAACCCGGCGCTGGTGGAAGAATCCAAGCGCATTCTGGATATTGCGCTGGAAATGGAGACGAACATCGTCACCACCCATATCGGCGTGGTGCCCGCGGATGAAAACCATCCCCGCTACCGCATCATGCAGGACGCCTGCGGCGAGCTGGCCCGCTACGCCGACACGCTGGGCGCTCATTTCGCCGTGGAGACCGGCCCTGAACCCGCCTCCGTGCTGCGGCATTTTCTCGACGGCCTTCATTCCTCCGGCGTGGCCGTCAATCTGGACCCGGCCAATCTGGTCATGGTCAACCGGGACGATCCCGTGGCCGCCGTGCATACGCTGAAGGACTACATCGTCCATACCCATGCCAAGGACGGTCGCCAGCTGCATGTGTGCGACCCCGAGATCGTGTACGGCGTTCGCCCGAAGGAACCCGACTGCGTAACGGACGACAGCTTTATCGAGCTGCCTCTGGGCGAAGGCGACGTGCCCTTCCCCGCTTATCTGAAAGCGCTGGAGGACGCGGGCTATCGCGGCTTCCTGACCATTGAGCGCGAGGTGGGCGACCATCCGGAAAAGGACATCGCCACCGCCGTGGATTTCCTGAAGAACCTTATTGGCTGAGAAGGAGAACGGACATGGAACAGAAATTGAAAATTGCCGTCATCGGCTGCGGCGGCATTTCCGGCTGTCATCTGGAAGCCTATTCCAAGAATCCCAACGTTGAAATTTATGCGCTGTGCGACATTAACGAAAAAAACCTGAACCACCGCGGCGATGAATATCATGTTTCCCGCCGCTACACCGACAAGGACAAAATGCTGGCCGAGCTGCCGGAGATCGACGCGGTCTCCGTCTGCACCTGGAACGCGGCGCACGCGGAATGCACCATTGCCGCCCTGAATGCAGGCAAGCACGTGCTGTGCGAAAAGCCCATGGCCATGAATGCGGCGGAAGCGCAGGCCATGCTGGACGCAGCGAAGCGGAACGGCCGTCTGCTGATGATCGGCTTCGTGCGGCGCTTCGGCAACGACTGCGCCATCGCAAGGGATCTGATCGAGCATGACCGCATGGGAGATATCTACTATGCCAAGGCTACTTACCTGCGCCGGAACGGCTGTCCCGGCGGCTGGTTCGGCGATAAGGCCCGTTCCGGCGGCGGTCCGCTGATCGATCTGGGCGTGCATGTCATCGACCTGACCCGCTACCTGATGGGCAAGCCCAAGCCCGTTTCCATTTACGGCGCCACCTTCCATAAGCTGGGCGACCGCCGCAACATCAAAAGCGAACGCGGCTACGTTTCCGCCACGGAGGAAACCGGCGGCCCCATCTTCAACGTGGAGGATCTGGCCAGCGCCATGATCCGCTATGACAACGGCGCGGTTTTGCAGGTGGAAGCCAGTTTCAGCCTGAACATGGAAAAGGATACCGGCACCATCGAGCTTTTTGGCGACAAGGGCGGCCTGCGTCTGGACCCCGAACTGACCTACTTTGGCGAAATGGACGGCTACATGACCAACGTAACGTTGGACGCCAGGACCGCGCTGAGTTTCGACGGTCTGTTCGCCAATGAGATCAATCATTTCGTCCACTGCGTTCAGACCGGCGAACCCTGCCGCAACCCGGCGGAGGACGGCGTGGAAATGATGAAGATTCTGGACGCGGTCTATGAATCCGCTGCCACGGGCCATGAAGTCATCCTGAAATAAGGAGGACGCGAAAGATGAAAATTGGCGTATCTTCCTACAGTTTCTCCAAATACATGCAGCAGACCGGGGCGGATTATTTTGCCGTCTGCGATCTGGCCAAAAAGATGGGCTACGACGCGATCGAGTTTATTGATCTGTCGCTGGAGGTCCAGCCTGCGGACAGCCTGGCGGAGCTGGCGAAAGCCATTCGCCGCCACTGCGAAGAGATCGACCTTCCCATTGCGGCCTACACGGTAGGCGCGGACTTTCTCCGCCCTGACGAGGCGCGTGCCGTGATGGAAAAGGTGGACATTGCCGATGCGCTGGGTGCAAAGGTTCTCCGGCACGACGCGGCGTGGAGCCTTCCCGAAGGAATGGACTGGCGGGAGCTGATCGAAAAAATCGCCCCGGACATCCGCAGGGTAACGGAATATGCCGCGCAGAAGGGAATCCGTACCTGCACCGAGAATCACGGCTATATCCTGCAGGACGCGGAGCGTGTGGAGACGCTGATCCGCACGGTGAACCATCCCAACTACGGCTGGCTGGTGGACATGGGCAACTTTCTCTGCGCCGACGACCAGCCGGTTCACGCCGTCCCCATTGCCGCGCCCTACGCTTTCCACGTCCATGTGAAGGACTTTCTCTATAAGCCCGCCGATGCGGAAAATCCGGGGCAGGGATGGTTTCCCTCCCGGAACGGCTCGTATCTGCGGGGCACGGTAGCGGGGCACGGCGTCGTGCCCATCCGCCGTTGTCTGCAAACCCTGAAAAGCGCGGGATACGACGGCGTTGTATCCTACGAGTTCGAAGGCATGGAAGAAAATCTTCCCGCGTTGGAAGCCGCGCTGGCTTTCCTGTGGGGGCTGGAGCTGTAACGTTCTCCTCTACGAAAAGCCGCCCCGGACGGACGATTCCGGTCAGGGCGGCTTCTTTGCGTTTTGGGAGCGCGTTCCTTACAGGGCGTAAATGCCGGCGCCTTTCTCGCCGCAGTCCCGGATCCACCGGCCGTTGGTGAAGTCGGGGACGGACACCGGCGCGCCGCCCATGGCCACGGACTGTTCGCTCAGGGGCGTAATGCACATCAGCATGGCCGTATCGTACACATCCAGCGGCGCGGGCGTATGATTCTGCACGGATTCCACAAAGGCGCGCAGAACCAGATAGTCCATGCCGTCGTGACCGCCCCTCAGGCCGAACGCATCATAGGCCTTCCAAAGCGGGTGACGGTATTCCTTCAAAAGACGCTCGTCCTTCTCCGCCACATGCGTCCAGTAATTTTCAGGCTGAGGCGTTTCTCCCTCGATGAACATCATATGGCCGTCCTCGTACCAGCAGCCCTTCGTTCCCCGCACCACGTTCCGGCGGGAGTATGGCCGGGGCAGCGTGCAGTCATGGGACAGCACGATGGTTTCCCCATTGGCGCAGGAGATCAGGGTGGTCACAATATCGCCCTCATTCACCTGCGCCCGGGCCAGCTCGGTGCCGGGCCGGTTTTCCTGCAGCCATTCATGCAGGCCGAAGGCTCCGCTGGCCATGGAGCATAGGGACAGCATCCGATTGCCCCGGCCCAGCCGCAGGTATTGGGCGATAGGCCCCAGCTCATGGGTGGGATACAGTTCGCCGTTGCGGTGCAGGAAATTTTCCTGCCGGTAGTGACGGTTGACGTCCCCGTTGCCGATCTCGTCCCGCAGATCGTGGGCATACGCGCCTTCACAATGCACCACCCGTCCGAATTTTCCCTGCCGGATCATGTTGATGACCGCCATCTCGTCCGCGCCGTAGCAGCAGTTTTCCAGCAGCATGCATTTGCGGCCAGTCTCTTCCGCCGTGCGGACCATATCCCAGCATTCCTCCACGGAAGTGGCTCCGCCCACCTCCATGCCGACTTCCTTTCCGGCGCGCATGGCTTCCATGGCGATCGGAATATGGCTGAGCCAATCCGTAAAGATAAAGACCGCCTCTATCTCGGGCATCGCCAGCATGGCGTGATAATCCTGCATTCCCATGGCGTTGGACGCAAGCTCCATTCCCTTCTGCACCCGATCCTCGTAAACGTCGCACACCGCCGCGATCTCCACATCCGCCATGCCGCACAGCACCTTCAGCTGGCTGACGCCGCGGCAGCCCAGCCCGATCACGCCCGCTTTCAGCAGGCGTCCTTCCTCCGTAATTTTCATTTTCGTCCCTCCTTTGCTTTTCTCCCAGTTGTTCGCTGCCATTGTAGCATATTCTCAGAAGCAAATTTTCGAAATATTCCGTTTTTTCTTTTGACATATGACATTTTGTGCATTACAATTGACGCACGCCGGCAAAAGGAGGTTCTCTATGCTGGGACTGGAGGAAAAGCCGCTGATCGAAGTGACCAAACTGAACAGCTTTTACCATTTTCATTTTGCCACCGGATATGTTTTTCCGGGCGAGCGTCACCCGTTCTGGGAACTGGTTTATGTCCTCAGCGGGCAGGTGGACATCGGCGCGGATGAGCGGATCTATGCGCTGAACGCGGGCGACCTGATCTTTCACCGGCCCGACGAATACCACAGCATCTGGGCCAATTACGCCCACGCGCCCGATTTGATCGTGATTTCGTTCGAGTGCGTTTCCGAGGCCATGAGCCATTTTGAAAAGCGCTGCATCCACGGCGGCGAGCGTCTGCAAAGCCGCTTTCAGGCGCTTCTGGAAGAGGGCTGCCGCGCTTTCGGCGACACTTTGGGCCAGACGGGCAAGATCGAGTCTTCCGGCCATTGGGGCGGGGCCTATCTTGCCCGGCTTCTTCTGAATGCGCTGCTGATGGAGCTTCTGACGGAGCTGATGAGCAGCGCGCTTCCGGCGCTTCCGGCCCTGCAGGCCTTTTCACCTTCCCTGCCCGACCCGCGGGAGGAAGAAGCCATGAGCCAGATCGTCCTTTTCATGAAAGAAAATCTGAATGGGGAGCTGCGTCTGGAAACGCTCTGCCGTCACATGGGCATGAGCAAAACCGCGTTGATGAATCTGTTTCAGAAGAACTTTTCTTCGTCCCCCATGGCTTATTTCGAGCGTCTGCGCATGATGGAGGCCCAAAAGCTGATGCGCCAGAGCCAGCTTTCCATCGCGGCCATTGCGGACCGGCTGGGCTTTTCCAGTCCGGCCTATTTTGCCACCCGCTTCCGGCACGCCACGGGACAGACGCCTAGGGCATACCGTCGGGAATGGAGGAATCATTAGACAGACGAAAGCGGCCGGTACGATCATACCGGCCGCTTTGCTTACCCTTCCCCTTACTGGATTTCCGTCACCGTGTAGCCCTTTTCCTCCACGGCGGCCTTGAGAACGCCGTCCTCCACGGGGGCGCTCATTTTGACCACAGCCGTGCCGTTTTCATGGCTGACCAGCGCTTCCTGCACGTTGGGCAGGGCTTCCAGCGTCTTTTTGACCGTGGCCTCGCAGTGACCGCACATCATCCCGGTGATCTTCATTGTCTTTTCCATGGTTTGTTCCTCCTTTTGACTGGGGAGCTGTTTCAGCTCCGGGGTTTTGATTTTATGATCCCGGCTGGCGTCATGAACTTTGAACCAGTTCAGACGCAGCGCGTTGGATACCACGCAGAAGCTGGACAGACTCATGGCCGCCGCGCCGAACATGGGGTTCAGCGTCAGGCCCAGCGGGATAAAGACCCCTGCCGCCAGCGGAATGCCGATGGTGTTATAGAAGAAAGCCCAGAACAGATTTTCGTGAATGTTCCGCAGGGTGGCCCGGCTCAGCCGGACTGCGGCGGGCACATCGCTCAGGCGGCTCTTCATCAGCACCACGTCCGCCGCGTCGATGGCCACATCCGTGCCCGCACCGATGGCAATGCCGATGTCGGCCCGGGTCAGGGCGGGCGCGTCGTTGATGCCGTCGCCCACCATGGCGACCTTGCCCTGCTCCTTCAGCTGACGAATGACGCTTTCCTTGCCCTCGGGCAAAACGCCTGCGATGACCTGATCCACGCCCGCCTGCGCGCCGATGGCTCTGGCCGTGCGTTCGTTATCGCCGGTGAGCATGACCACATGCAGGCCCATGTTCTGCAGCTCCCGAACCGCGCGGGGGCTGTCCTCCTTGATCACGTCCGCCACGGCGATCACACCCAGCAGCTTTCCGTCCCGGCTGAAGAACAGCGGCGTTTTTCCGGCTTCGGCCAGTTTTTCCGCCTGCTTCTTCATTTCCTCCGAAACCTGTGCCCGCCCTTCGATAAAGCGGGCGCTGCCGCCGCAGAGGGTCTGCCCGTTCCGAACAGCCGTCAGCCCGTTGCCGGGAAGCGCCTGAAATTCTGCGACCTCGTCAGCGATCAGACCGTCCGACTGCGCTCGTTCCAGAATGGCCCGGGCCAGCGGATGCTCGCTCTTTGCCTCCAGCGCAAGGGCGTTTTCCAGCAGCTCCCGTTCGTCAACGCCGGAGACGGGCAAAAGATCCGTCACCCGTGGCTCGCCGGAGGTGATGGTGCCGGTCTTGTCCAGCGCCACAATCTGGATACGGCCCGTTTCTTCCAGCGAAGCGGCTGTTTTGAACAGAATGCCGTTTTTGGCTCCCAGGCCGCTGCCTACCATGATCGCCACAGGGGTAGCCAGACCCAGCGCGCAGGGACAGCTGATGACCAGCACGGAAATGCCGCGCGCCAGCGCATAGCCCACTTCCCTGCCCAGCAGCAGCCAGACAACAGTGGTGATCACGGCGATGGTAATGACCGTGGGGACGAAAATACCCGACACCTTATCGGCGATCTTGGCGATAGGCGCTTTGGTGGCCGCCGCGTCCGAGACCATCTGAATGATCTGGGAAAGGGTGGTGTCCTCGCCGACCCGGGTGGCGCGGCATTTCAGGAAGCCGGACTGGTTGACCGTAGCGGCGGAAACATTGTCGCCGGGGCCTTTATCCGCCGGAATACTTTCGCCGGTCAGCGCGGCTTCATTGACGGCGCTGTTTCCTTCCAGCACCACGCCGTCCACCGGAACGCTTTCGCCCGGGCGAACGGTGAATACATCGTCTTTCTGCACCTGCTCCACGGGCACGGTCACTTCCACGCCGTCCCGAATCAGACGGGCCGTTTTAGGGGCCAGCTTCATCAGGCCCTTGAGCGCGTCCGTGGTTTTGCCCTTGGAGCGGGCTTCCAGCGTCTTACCCACGGTGATCAGGGTCAGGATCATGGCGGCGGACTCAAAATAGAAATCCATCATGTAATTCATAACCGCGTCCATATCGCCCCGCACCTGCGCGCCCGTCATGGCGAAGAGGGCGTAGGTACTGTACACAAAGGCCGCCGTCGCGCCCAGCGCCACCAGCGTATCCATGTTGGGCGAGCGGTGCCACAGGCTCTTGAAGCCGCTGATAAAGAATTTCTGGTTGATGACCATGATAACGACCGTCAAAAGCAGCTGGGTCAGCCCCATGGCCACGTGATTATCGTTATAGAAAGCCGGCAGCGGCCAGCCCCACATCATGTGACCCATGGAGAAGTACATCAGCACCAGCAGGAAGCCCACCGACCAGATCAGCCGCTTTTTCAAAAGCGGGGTCTCGTGATCCTCCAGCTGCTTTTCCGCCTCCGACGGACTGGGGGCCGCCTGGCCCGCGCCCTTTTCCGACGCGCCGTAGCCCGCCTGTTCCACAGCCGCGATGACGGCCTCGGGCGAGGCCGTGCCTTCCACGCCCATGGAATTGGTCAATAGGCTGACGGAGCATTCCGTCACTCCCGGTACTTTGGATACCGCCTTTTCCACACGGGTGCTGCAGGCAGCGCAGCTCATGCCCGTCACGTTATATTGTTTCATCGTCTCACGCCTCCTTGTTGGCTTGTCCGCCGATAAAACCGGGTCCTGTACATGGTTCCCCTATCGGCCCTATTTCATCAGTTTCTGCAGCGTGCCCACCAGCTCGTCGATCACTTCATCCTTGCCTTCCCGGATGTCCTGCGCCACGCAGGTGCGGATGTGGCTGGCCAGCAGCTCCTTGCTGAAGGCGTTTATGGCGGCGGTCACGGCGGCGGACTGCACCAGAATATCCGGGCAGTAGGCGTTGTTTTCCACCATGCCGCGAATCCCGCGTATCTGCCCTTCGATGCGGTTCAGCCGGTGGATGAGCTTGGTATACTCCTCCGGCGTTCGCTCTTTTTTACGCTGAGAACAGCAGCAGCACTTTTTGGGTTCCATGCGCAGCACCTCTTTCGGTTTGCATACCCCATCTGGGTATTTGAAGTATATACCCCCTCAGGGTATTTGTCAATCTTTTTTCTTTTTCAGTTTTCACGATTTTTTCAAAAATAAAAAACAAAAAAAATACAAAATTCGAAAATCCTATTGAAAAAGCGCCCGCGCTCCCTCTATAATAGCACTCGAAGCAACAAAAGAAGGAGCGATGGAACGATGACGGCCACCCGCACCGAACAGGACATGATCGGCAGCCTGCAAGTCCCTGCCGACGCTTATTATGGAATCCACTCTCTGCGCGCCGCGGAGAATTTTCCCATTACGGGCCAGCGGCTGCTGCCCCAGATGATCTACAGTCTGG
>CAKUCE010000032.1 GCA_934643535.1 uncultured Clostridia bacterium
GTCCGAACCGCGACGGTTCTCCATTCGGAAAGGCTCAATTTTGATTACGCCGGAATGGTTCAGCATAAAAATGAATATACGCTCTTTCTGTATCCCTGCTCAACGGAACAGACCGGCGATCTGGAGGAAGCGGCCAACACCTATCTTCTTCAAAAAGCAGAGCTTTCGGATATGGAGATCTATACGTTCGACCAAAAAGAAAAATTCCTTGCCTTTCTGAAGGAAAGGCAGTCGCAGAATGAAACGGCTGTTCCGGAAATGAGACGCGAAATGGATCGTTACCTTCAGGCGCATCTTTCGGAAAAACTGACGCTGAACGACGCGGCAGAATACATGCATTATTCTCCCTGCCATTTCAGCAGAAAGTTCAAAGCGCTGACCGGCTGCAGCTTTGCCTCTTATATTATGGATATACGGATCGAAGCGGCCAAAAAGCTCCTAAAAGAAACGGAACGCTCCATTTCCTCGGTGGCTGCGGCGACCGGCTTTGAAAACTCTCATTATTTCAGCTACGTTTTTAAGCAGAAAGAACAGACGACTCCTTCCGCTTACAGACGGAGCGTTCTGAATAAGGGGTAAGGGAACATGAAGTTTCATCCGGACAGGGAAAAACGGCCTGGGCCAAAAAGCGATTGGAAGCCGCATATCACTCTGCGCAATCTTTTTCTGCATAACCTCAAATACATCCTGCTCATCGCAGTTCCCTGCATCGTTCTGATCATGATTTTATTGAGCGTCCAGCTTGGAGAGATCAGAAGTGAGGAAGCCAGACAACTGGAAAGAATCGCAGAGCGTGCCTCGCTGCTGGTCAACGGGGAGATCGAAGGACTGAAAACTTCCGCCGAGATACTGTCCTATACCAAGGACATTCAGTCTTTTCTGCAAAAAAAGGAATTTCCATTGACGGAGAAAAACATTCTGCTTCTTCACAGCATCCAGCAGCAATTAAAATCCTGCGTGTGCCAATTCCCATTTGTCAGCAACATCGTGATCCATTTTTCGAATACTGACTTTTTTATCTTCCCCGAAAATTCCTATCGCCGCAAAGAGGCTCAGACGCATATTGCCGAAAAAAACATTGACGTTTTTGAAAAGGAAGACCGGGAAAACGGCTGGTATACCGAAGACGGACAGTGGCTCTATTTTTACAAGATCCGTTTCCGAAAGCAGGTCAGCGGATCCATCCTTTTTTACATCAGCGGCTCCAGCCTTTCTCAAGCCCTGAATCAGAAAATATGGAACGATAACGCAAGACTGCTGATCGTCGATCAAAACGATCAGATTTTTGCCGATTCGAAGCTGACGGCTGTTCACCATTCTTTGTCGGAAATTTATCCGGAAAAAGCGGCGAATCTTAACGACTCGTTAAAGAAAGCGGGTTTTGCCGTCTCCCAGCGAAGCATCCGCAATTACTATCTGTTATGCGTGGATGACAGCCTGCTTTCCCAAACATGGTCGGATACGTTTCTTTACACGGTCATTCTGGCGGCGATCATTCTTCTTGGCTTTGTAGTCCTTCTTTATAAATCGACCAAAGCCCTGTGCAAGCCTTATGAAGTGATCCTGGAATTATTGAAAAAACCTGAATTGCTTACCAATGTGGAGTATAACCGGCGCTATCGCACCATCGACAAATTGGGGATGATTTTTACCCTGATCCATCAGAAAAACTACCAGTATCTGGCCGTCAAAGGAGAATTGTCCGAAAAAGAGAGAATGCTGCGGGAAGCGCAGAACGCCATGCTGCAGGCCCAGATCAATCCCCATTTCCTGTTCAATACGCTGGATAACATCAACTGGATGGCCTATGAGCTGCTGCCGGAAGACAATAAGGTTTCTGCCTGCATCCAGCAGCTCTCCCAGCTTCTTCGACTCAGCCTGCAGCGTTCGTCACCGATTACCAGTATTCAGGAAGAAATAGAGCACGCCAAGCTATACCTGCATATACAGAAGATGCGGATGGACCGCCATTTCAGCGTTGAATGGAACGTAGACGATCAATTACTGCATTGCGACACCCTTTGCCTGAGCCTGCAGCCCCTGCTTGAAAATGCGATCAGTCATGGGCTGAAGACAAGAAAAAACGGCAGGATCATTGTCAGCATTCAAAAGCAGCAGGAGGACGTGGTCGTTTCAGTGACCGACAACGGCACGGGCTTCAGCCGGGAGCAGCTGGATGAACTTCTGGCCAGAATGGAAAACCCGCTGACGGGCGACCAAAAGCATATCGGCCTGAATAACATCTGTCAAAGGCTGAAGCTCATTTACGAGGACAGGGGATGCATGAGGATCGAAAGCATTCCCGATACCAGAACCACCGTTTGTCTGCAGTTCCCGTGCATGCAGACAAACGGGGCGGCCTGTACGGAAAATCCGGATGGGGTAGAATGACAGGAAGGGTGAAAATCACGATGGAGCCCGTTTGAGACTGTCGAACCCCCTGATTGACCGCCATCGCCCGCGGTGCTGCGCACTCTTAAGCCGGTTCGCGGGGAAAGTGCTGCGGCATAAGGCACTGAGTCTCCGTTCCGCAACCTCAATCGTCGTCTTTGGCACTGCCGTGCCCAATTCTCGTTTCGGTTGACGGCTGTCAGTCGCTAACTGCCTTCGGCAGCTGCATCCACCTCGCCGCCCTAAAACTCCGGCAGGCACCGGAGGGAAACGGGTGGCCAGTGGGCACAATCTCCGCAGGCGGTTAGCGACCCGCAGGTGTGACACGAAACGAGCGTGGACTACGGCAGTAGTCCCTGCGACGATTGAGCGGCAGCCTCCTGCCCCTTCTCTTTTTGATACACTGAAACCACCGGCTAAGCCGGTGGTTTTTTGCGCTGAAGCCATACTACTAAAATCGGAGGGCCGCGGCCCTCCGATACCCTCCTTTTTCGACAGCCTGTCTCGCCTGCGGGCGGAATTTTCCATCAGAGGCGGACTTGGAGTCAGCCCTGTTTTTGCTTTTTCTGCTGGCTGGGAGGATAGCCAAAATAGCTTTTGAAGCACTTGCTGAAATACTGAAGGGAGGAAAAACCCAGACTGGACGAGATTTCAGACAGCGTCATGGAGCCTGCACGGATGAGGGCGGAAGCCTGGTCCAGCTTAAGGGACTGCTGATATTTCAGGAGCGTTGTTCCCATGCAGGAGGCAAAGGTTGTGCCCAGATAGTGCGGCGTAACGTACAGGCTTGCGGCAATTTCCTCCACGGAAACGAAGCGCTCCATATTGCAGCGAATGTATTTCACCGCCTTCATGCACAGCAGCTCCCTGGAGGAGGCAGCCGCACCGCCGTCAAGCGTCGATGCCTGCTTCATCCATTGCACAATGGGCACAAGCCCCTGCAAGATCTGCGCGCTGTAGCTTTTGATGTCGGTATCGGCGGCCATTTTCTGCATTACGCTGATAAACGGCTCAGCGTCCTTCACATGCTCCAAAATAAACCGCCCCCGGGGCAGCCGATCAATCCACGCGCCTTGCTCTACCTCGCACTGAAAGCCGATGTAGATCATGGTGGCCTTGCCGTACACCATCTTTGACCAGTGGCCTTCCATCGGCTGAACCAGCATGGCCTGTCCGGCTTTCAAATGCAGGGTCATATCCTTTCCGATAAAAGCATCGCACACGCCCTGGGCAATGTACAAGATTTCCCAAAAGGTGTGGCGGTGCTCCTTTCCATGCCAGTCGTCCTGCCAACGCAGCGTGCCCACGAGCTCCAGACCGATGTACAGGTTATATTCCGCTTGATTTCGTATCAGCATCTGTGCGTTCACCTCATAGGTTTATTGTAGCACCGTTTGTATAAGAACACAACCGTTTTCTGTAAGCTTTTTTGTACAAACGGTGTTATAATATTTCCACAAAGAACATTACTTGTGAAAGAAGTAACAATGTGCTGAAGGCGCTTCTGCTTCAAAATACAGGAAATACGGAATTTCTGGAGCAGGATGAAACGCACAGCCGATTTTGAGGAGGAAATACGTGACCGCGCCCCGTTATGAAAAGGTATCGCTCAGCCAGATTGCGCCAACGGAATGTCCCTGTGGTTTTTCGCGCCGGGCCTTTATGGAGGCGGAGGGCAAGCCGGCAACCGTGCATTTGCTGGAAGTAAAAAAGAACGCCGAGCCTCATTACCACAAGAAGATGGTAGAGTGTTACACCATTTTGGAGGGCGAAGGAGACCTGGAGCTGGACGGCCAGCGGATTCATGTGCGCCCGCTGGACACGGTGATGATCCGCCCCGGCTGTGTGCACCGCCCCATCGGCCCATTGAAAATTCTCAACGTAGCCATTCCGGGCTTTGACCCGGAGGATGAGTACCTGGCTTCCACACCGTTATAAACCGCGGGAGAGCGGTTCATAAAAATAAGAAGGGAGACCTAACCAAATGAAGAAGTTCCTCAGTATCCTTCTGATCGCCTGTCTGGCGCTGTCGCTGTGCACCTTTGCCGCGGCCGAAGAAGCCAAGACGATCAAAATCGGCACCATTCAGGCTCTGTCCGGCAACTCCTCCGTCATGGGCAACATGATCGAGGGCGGCGTTGACTGGGCCGTGGAGCTCATCAACCGCGACGGCGGCATCACCATTGACGGCCAAAAGTATCCTATCGAGCTGATCAAGAAGGACTCCAAGTCCGACGTTGATACCTCCATCATGGCTTACAAAGAGCTGGCCTCCATGGGTTGTGTTGCCATCGTCGGCCCCCATCAGGCCAACATCGATATCGCGCTGGCTCCCGTGGCGGAAGAAGTGGGCACCCCCATTTTCATGATGGGCATGGACGGCCGCTGCACCCGCAAGGGCGAAATCGGCGCTTTGACCGAGCCTTGGACCAACATGTTCCTCTCTCAGCCCTCCTGCGACCTGCAGGGCGCTATTCAGGCCAAGTGGTGCCTGGAGCAGGGCTACAACAACATCGCCGTGCTCTACCGCGTGGATAACTCCTACAGCTACTCTCTGTACTATGCTTTCACCGCGTATGTGCGCAACAACGGCGGCAACATCGTGGCGGCTCAGAACTTTGTGGCCGGCGATACCGACTTCAGCACCCAGATTATGAAGATGCTGGAAGCCAACCCCGACGTGCTGTTCTGCCCCAACTACACCTCTGAGCTGGGCGGCATGATTGAGCAGATTCGTTCCTATGGCTGGGAAGGCCAGATTGTGTGCGGTCTGGACGCCGCTCCCGTGCTGAACGAGCAGGTTGCCCCCGAAGATCTGAAGGGCTGCGTTTTCGTGTCCAACATCGATCTGGACAGCGAAAAGATCAACGGCATCTGGAACGAATACATTGCCTGGTCCGGCTACACCGGCGCTACCAACCTGATGAAGTTCTGCCTGGGTTATGACATGGCCAGCGTGCTGGCTCACTGCATTGCCAACGGCGGCGCTACCTGTGAAGGCGTGCGCGCTCAGCTGAACGGCCTGAAGGACTATGAGGGCCTGACCGGCATCATCTCTCTGGGCGAAGATACGCACCAGCCCTACGGTCTGGCGATGAGCATTTACGAGTACACCGGCGAAGGCAATCCCTCCGGGTACAAGATGCTGGTTGGCTACTCCGCCGAGACGGTCGACTACACGCTGGAAGAGTTCACCTACTGATAACGCTGTCAGAGAGACGACGGGCAAACTCCGGGGCTGCCATCGGCTGGTGGCAGCCCCTTCTGTATATGAAAGTTTCCATCCCCCCAATCTGGACCCGGGAGGCATAACGCTATGGCAACCACAACATTTGTACAGACACTGGTCAACGGTCTCGCCATCGGCGGATCCTATTCGATGATCGCCGTTGGTTTCTGCCTGGTCTACTCCATCATGAAGTTCACGAACTTTGCGCATGGTTCCATGATCAGCGCGGCGGCCTTTATCAGTTACTGGTTTTGCAATAAGTTTGATCTGGGACTGCTTGGCAGTCTGTGCGCGGCCATTGGCGCAGGCGCGCTGATTGGTCTGATTACCGAAGTTCTGGCGTTTCGCAGAATCGCCAAAAAAAGCGCTTCCAATTTCTATTTTTTCGTTTCGTCTCTGGCGTGGGGCACGTTTGTGGAGCAGCTGGTGAATAACGGCGTTGGCATCCGCGCTCTGGCGTTTCCCAAGTTCTATTCTTCTCTCGCAATCAAGTTTACCATCGGCGGAACCACCTATACGCTGATGACCAACTATGTATACATGCTTATTTCGGCCATCATCGTGCTGATGCTGCTGTTCGTTTTCCTGTACAAAACCAAGTACGGCCGCGCAATCCGCGCCACCTCCTTCGACCGCGATACGGCCAACCTGATGGGCATCAACGTGGCGCTCACCATTCAGATTGTGTTTATTCTGGCGGGCGTTATGGCCGGTGTGGGCGGCGTGTTCCTGGGCGTGAAAAACAAGATTTACGCTCAGCTGGGCAGCGACGTGGTTACCAAGGGCTTCATCTCCTCCGTTATCGGCGGCCTGGGCAGCGTGTACGGCGCTGTAATCGGCGCTTTTGTGCTGGGCGTGGTGGAGCAGTTCCTGGTGTACTTTGTCGGCTCCAACATGGCCCGCGTGCTCATCTTTGTGCTGATGCTGGTCTTCCTGCTGATTCGTCCCCAGGGCATCGCAGGCGTTGTCGTGAAAGACAAAGCCTGACGGAAGGAGGAGTATGAATGAGTCATTATGTTGAAGCAGTTCTAACTTTTACCTCCATCACCTGCATTACGGTTTGCGGCCTGTATATTCTGACGGGCCTTACCGGCATGTTCTCCCTGGGTCAGGCTTCGTTTATGGCGCTGGGAGCCTATGCGGCGGCCGTGCTTGGCAAGATGTACGCATGGCCCTTCCTGCCCTGCCTGCTGGTGGGCATGGTGCTTTCCGTGGCAATGGGCTTTTTGTGCGGCTATCCCATTATGCGCCTGCGCAAGGAATATCTGGCGCTGGTCACGCTGTGCTACGGCGAAGCCGTTGTGGCGCTGCTGAACCAGTCCAATGTAACGGGCGGCGCGCTGGGCATGTCGGACATTCCCAAGCACACCACCCTGATTGTAGCCCTCCTCTTCCTTGCTGTGTGCATTTTCTTTACCCGCAACTTCCGTCACTCCAAGTTTGGCCGCATGGCCATCGCCGTGAAATCGGACGAGCTGGCCAGCAAATCCATGGGCATCAACATGTCGGCGGTGAAGATGCGCTCTTTCCTGTGCGCGGCCGGTCTGGCTGGCCTGGCGGGCGGACTGTACGCCTTCTATCTGCAATATGTGGACCCCTCCCTGTTTGGCTGGAGAAAATCCGGCGAGTGGGTATCGTGGGTGTTCTTTGGCGGCGTGAACAGCCTGACCGGTTCCATCGTAGCCACCTTTGGTTTGAGCGCCATAAGCCAGTTCTTCTCCCGTTTTGCGGACTACCAGGTGCTGATCTACAGCGCCATGGTGCTGCTGGTGCTCAACTTTAAGCCCAACGGCGTCTTCGGCTACTGGGAAATTTCCGACCTGTTCCTCACCCGCGACAAGCGGAAGAGCCGCCTGATGGCAGAAGCGGCGGCAAGGGAAGGAGCGCTGAAAAAATGAGCAGACTGGAATTGAAAAACGTATCTCTGAGCTTTGGCGGCGTGAAAGCCGTGCAGAACTTTTCCATGACCGCCGAGGAAGGCCAGATCATCGGTATCATCGGCCCCAACGGCGCTGGCAAAACTACCATTTTCAATGTGATTTCCGGCGTGTATACCGCCGATAGCGGCCAGATCTTCCTGGACGGCGAGGAAATCACCAGGCTGGCTCAGCACAAGATCGCCTTGAAGGGCATTTCCCGCACGTTCCAGAACATTCGCCTGTTTCACGGCCTGAATTGCCTGGAAAATGTGCAGACCACGCTGGATTCCTGCTCCAACTACAACCTGCTGGACGCTCTGCTGCTCACCCCGCGCCGTCGCCGCGAAGAAAAGCGCACCCGCCTTCGCGCTCTGGAAGAGCTGCAATGGGTGGGGCTGGGCGACTATGTGCTGGAAAACCCCGAGAACCTTTCCTACGGCCTGCAGCGCAAGCTGGAAATCGCTCGCGCGCTGGCGGCGGACCCCAAGGTGCTGCTGCTGGACGAGCCGGCTGCCGGCCTGAACCCCAGGGAAGTGCAGGAACTGACGAAGCTGATTCTGCGCATCCGCGAGGAGCGGGGGATGACCATTCTGCTCATTGAGCACCGGCTGGAGCTGGTAATGTCCATTTCCGAGGTCATCTATGTACAGGACTTTGGTCAGACCATTGCCGTTGGCAGCTCTGCCGAAGTGCAGCAAAACCAGGAGGTCATCCGGGCCTACCTGGGCGATGAGGAGGAATGACCGATGATGCTGGAAATCAACAACCTGTCCGTCAATTACGGACACATTCAGGCGCTGCAGGGCGCCGGCCTGTCCGCCGAGGAAGGCAGCATTGTGTCCATCATCGGCGCAAACGGCGCCGGTAAATCTACCATGCTGCGCACTATTTCCGGGCTGAACTCGCCCAAGAGCGGGTCCTCCATCCGCTTTTTGGGCAGGGAAATGGTGGGCGTTGCCCCGCACAAAATCGTGCGTGCGGGCATTGTGCATGTGCCGGAGGGCCGCAAGGTGTTTGCCGGTTTGTCGGTGATCGACAACCTGAAAATCGGCGGCTTCCTGTATAAGGGCGCGGAGCTGCAAAAAACGTTGGATCACATTCTGGAAATGTTCCCGATTCTGGACGAACGGAAAAACCAGTTTGCCGGCACCCTGTCCGGCGGCGAGCAGCAGATGCTGGCCATTGGCCGCGGCCTGATGGCCCAGCCAAAGCTGTTGCTGCTGGACGAGCCTTCTCTGGGACTGGCTCCCATCGTGATCAACACCGTATTCAAAATGATCAAAGAAATCCGCGATTCCGGCGTGACCATTCTGCTGGTAGAGCAGAACGCACGCAAGGCACTCAACATCTGCGACCATGCCTATGTGCTGGAAAACGGCTTCATCCGCAAGGACGGCACCGGGCAGCAACTGCTAAACGACCCGGACGTGATCGCCGCTTTCCTGGGAGAAGCCGTGTGATGAAGAACGGGCGACTGTCTCCCACCGTTCGTTTGACCGCTGTTTACGCCTATGCCGCCATGACGCTGCTGGGCGCAGTGCTTACCATCGTCAATTCCACCCAGGGCCGTTTGGCGGAAAGCTATGGCGTGGCGGTCAACCGGATTTCTCTGCTCATCAGCTGCATGGGCGTGGGCCGGCTGCTGATTCAGGCAGCATGCGGAGCGCTGTCCGACCGGCTTGGCCGAAAAAAATTGTCGCTCATTGGCTTCCTTGGCATGCTGGTTTACTTTGGCGTTATGCCTGCGGTCACGTCCCTGCTGGGCGGCATGCTGATGTGCGTGTTCTGCGGCGTTGCCTACGGCATGGTGAATACCACCATGCTGGCGCTGGTCTTTGACTGCTACGCCGGTACGGGCCGTTCACAGGCCGCCCAGGTACGGGTGCAGACCGTGTATGCGCTGGGCGGAATCCTGGTGCCCCTTGGGGCCGGCGCGCTGCTGGATGGCGGCATGCCGTGGACGTATCTGTACTGGCTGTGGGGAGCAGTTACGCTGCTGATGATTCTGCTGCATCGCTTTATTCATTTTCCCCCCACTGCCGCCCGCACCGCGGCGGAAAACGGCTATGTGCGCATGCCCAGCCTGAAAAAAGAAGGGGCGCTGCTGCTGGTGGGCACCTTTTGCCTGTATGGCGCGCATAACATGGGGCTTACCTGGGTGACCACGCTGGCTGCCGGCAATACCGCCATGGGGCATGCCGAAGCCGTGCGCGTGTTGGGAATCTTCAGCCTGGGCGCGCTGCTGGGCTCGTTGGTCATGATTCGCCTGGTGGGGCGCTTTACCAACCTGCAGCTGCTCACCTGGTCGCCGCTGCTGGCAGGTTGCTTCTTTGCCCTGTGCATCCTGACGCATAATCCGTGGGTCTTCCGGGTCTGCGCCCTGCTGGCGGGCATGTGTACAGGGTCGTTGTTCAACCTGCTTGTGGGGGAAGGGGGCTACATGTTTCCCCGCATTTCCGGCACCATCAGCGGCATGCTGGCCACGGCCAGCGGTGCTGCAGCGCTGGTTGTGCCCGCGCTGACCGGGTGGATGCTGGATGGCCTGACGATTCAGGCCATGTTCTGCGTGGTGTTTTTGCTGCTGCTGACGGGCGTGATCGCCATCGCCGCTTTGCGCCGCCGCGACCGTCTGCTGCGCGCCTGAACAAAGCGCTGAAACCATTCTTTTGATCAAGGAGGACGTATCTATGATTCGCATCGGTATTGTAGGCTCCGGTTTTGCCGCGCAGCTTCATTTGGATTCATACCGGCAGCTTGGTATGAAGGATGTGGAGCTGGCCGCCATTTGTTCCAAGGACGATAACCTGCAGGAGATTGCCGATCAGTGGCAGATTCCCAAGGTATATGACGATTTCGACAAGCTGCTGGCCGATCCGCAGATCGACCTGGTGGATATTATTACACCCCCGGCGCTTCACGAAATGATGGTGGTGCGCGCCATGGAGGCGGGCAAGCATGTGATTTGCGAAAAGCCGCTGACCGGCTTCTTTGCCCCTGCCGTGCGTGAGGACGGCCAGGCTGTGCCCTGCATGGAAATGTACGAAAAGGCCGACCAGTCCCTGCGCGCCATTCGCGCCGCTATGGAAAAGACGGGCAAATGTTTCTTCTATGCGGAAAACTATGTGTACGCGCCCTCCGTGCAGAAATGCGCCGAGCTGCTGAAACGCAAAAAGAGCAAGATTTTGCTGATAAAGGGCGAAGAAGCCCACAGCGGTTCCCACGCCGCTCACGCGCCTTACTGGAAGCTGAACGGCGGCGGCGCGCTGATCCGTCAGGGCTGCCACCCTCTTTCGGCGGCGCTGTACCTGAAAAATGTGGAGGCAAAGGTACGCGGCGAGCACATTCGTCCGGTATCGGTTACGGCGGTAACGGGCCGCCTGAGCAGCATGCTTCAGGGCGATGAGCATCGCTATATTGCCGCCCATCCTGTGGATGTGGAGGATTTTGCCGATGTGCTGGTCACCTTCTCCGACGGCAGCATCGCCCAGATTCTGGCCAGCGACAATACTGTCGGCGGCACGCGCAACAACATGGAGGTTTATACCGGCGAAAGCAACTACCAGTGCAACATTGCACCCAACAACGCCATGATGGTGTATCATGAGAATGACGATCATCTGGAAGAGGTGTACATGACCGAGAAGCTGGGACAAAAGGCCGGCTGGCAGTCCATTTTCCTGGAGGAAACGCTGATGCGCGGCTATGTGGGTGAATTGCGCAATTTCCTGAACTGCCTGCTGACAGGCGACGAGCCGGAATCAGGTCTGGAACTGGCGGAGGACGCCATTCGCATCATCTACGCCGCGTACCGTGCGGCGCAGGAGAAGCACGCCGTTTCGCTACACTAAGGGAAAAGCAGGGAAAGGAAGGTATGCATCATGAACAAGGTGGCAATCGTTACGGGCGGCAGCCGTGGAATCGGTCAGGCCATTGCCGCAAGGCTGCTGAAACTGGGATATGCCGTGGCTATTCTGGATTTGAACTCGGAAGAATCGGTGGCAGCGCATCTGGAAGAACTCAGGTCGCTGGGCGATTTGTTCTACTTCCGGGGCAGCACCACCAGCGCGGAGGATCGCAGCGCCTTTATTGCCGAGGTAATGCACCGCTATGGACGGATCGACGTGCTGGTGAACAACGCCGGCGTGGCACCTAAGGTACGGCAGGATCTGCTGAGCGCTACGGAGGAATCCTTCGATTTTGTGGTGGGTGTAAACGTAAAGGGAACCATGTTCATGACGCAGGCGGTTGTAAACGAAATGCTTAAGCAGCCCGTGCGCGAGGATGGCATCCGTTCCATCATTGTGAACATCTCCAGCTTTTCGCAGTTTGTTTCCTCGCCCAACCGGCCGGAATACTGCATCAGCAAGGCCGGCGTGAGCATGCTCACCCGTCTGTTTGCCGACCGGCTTGCCAGCGACAGCATCTTTGTATATGAGGTGCAGCCCGGCGTGATCCGCACGGACATGACCGCTACTGTGCAGGAAAAATACGACCGTCTGCTGCAGGGATCGGAATTCCCCATCCATCGTTGGGGTACACCGGAGGACGTGGCCAATGTGGTAACGCTCTTTACCGATGGGCAGATGACCTACACCACCGGCCAGGTGATCCACGTGGACGGCGGCTACATGAACATTCGCACCATCTGACCCAGGAGCAGAAGTATGGAAAAAACAACCCTCTGGATTAACGGCCGCAGCCTTCCTGTCACCATGCGGGATGTGCTGGTGGTGGGCACCGGCTGCGCAGGCTATAATGCGGCGGACCGGCTGTATCAATATGGCGTCAAGGATTTGGCCGTCGTTACGGATGACCGGCTGGCAGGCACCTCCCGCAACACCGGCTCCGACAAACAAACCTATTATAAGCTCACCTTGTCCGGTCATGAGCCGGACAGTGTGCGCGCCATGGCGGAAACCTACTTTGCAGGCCAGTGCATGGATGGGGAGCATGCCCTGTGCGAAGCTTCCCTGTCCGCAGGATGCTTCCTGCGTCTCTGTGATCTGGGCGTGCCGTTTCCCCGCAACCGTTACGGCGAGTATGTAGGCTATAAAACGGATCACGACCCGCGCACCAGGGCCACGTCCGTAGGGCCGCTCACCAGCAAGCAGATGACGGAAGCGCTGGAAAAAGCCGTGATGGATAAGGACATCGCCATTTTGGATCATCATATGGTGATAGCCATTGTACGGGACGGCGACGGTCACGCAGCCGGTTTGCTGTGCCTGCGTACCGATACGGATCGCTATGAGCTGCTGCTGGCAGGGCAAATCGTTTACGCAACCGGCGGCCCGGCAGGAATTTATCTGGACAGCTGCTATCCCACCCTTCAGCATGGCATGAGCGGCGCGGCCTTTGAAGCAGGAGCCGCAGGAAAAAATCTGACAGAATGGCAGTACGGCCTGGCGTCGATTGCGCCGCGCTGGAACGTGAGCGGCACGTATATGCAGGTGCTGCCCCGCTTCATCTCCACCGATCAGGAGGGCGGCGACCCACATGAGTTTTTGCCCGATTATCTTCCCGATGCGGCCGCTATTCTCAACCGGGTGTTCCTCAAGGGCTATCAGTGGCCCTTTGACGTGCGCAAGGCGCTGGATGGCTCGTCCCTGATCGATCTGATTGTATACACGGAAAGCAAGGTGAAGAACCGGCGCATTTTCCTGGACTTCCGGGAAAATCCGCTGGGAGATGCGTTCTCCTTCGAAGCTTTGAATGAGGAAGCACATGAATACCTGCGCAAAACGGGCGCGCTGTTTGGCAAGCCCATCGACCGGCTGCTGCACATGAACACTCCGGCTGTGGAGTTTTACCGCAGCCGGGGCGTAGACCTGACGTCGGAAATGCTGGAAATTGCATTGTGCTCCCAGCACAACAACGGCGGTATGGCCATTGACGCCTGGTGGCAAAGCACGGTTCCCGGACTGTTTGTGTGCGGCGAAGCGGCGGGCAGCCACGGGGTTTACCGTCCCGGCGGCAGCGCGCTCAATGCCGGACAGGTGGGTTCGGAGAGAGCTGCCATGTACATTTCTCGCCATCCCGTGCCCTGCAAGCGCCCCGAGGATTTGCCGGACAGCGAAAAAACGCGCATGGCGAGCCTGATGGATCTGCCCGACCGGCTGACAGGTCCACAGAGCAATCTGCCTGCGGCCCTGGAGCATACCATGGGAGAAATGAGCCGCGTCGGTGGCGCCGTGCGCGACCGGGAAGCCATTGAAAGGCTTTATGAAGAGGTGCGGAATCGATTTGCACGTCTGGAGAAGGAAATCACCATCGCTTCAAGGCGGGAAGCGTCCAAACTGTATCTGTACCGCGATGTGCTGCTGACGCAGCAGATGTACCTTTACGCCATGATGGATTACAGCCGTCAGGGCGGCGGCAGCCGCGGTTCCTCGCTGTATACGGATGCGCAGGGACAGCTGGGGCTGAACAGCCTGCCGGAAACCTGCCGCCTGGTGCTGGATGACGGCGCCTTCTCCGCCAGAGTGCAGGAGGTGGTATATACGCCGAACGGGCCGCAGGTTCACTGGCGCGATGTGCATCCCATTCCCCAGACGGATGACACCTTTGAAAACGTATGGCGTGAGTGGCGGGAAAGCAATGCCGCCCAGCCGGCTCCTTCAGGCGAAAAGGGCTGATGGATCCGGAGTGCTTATCTCAAACCCGGAAGGAAGGGATCTTCTTGCTGAATATTGCCCAGGTAAAAACCAACTTTGAGCGGGAGCCCCTCAGGCACCCCTTCGGCTTCAAGGGCGGCGCGCTGACCGAAATCTGGCAGTGCGCCTGCCATGTGGCGGACGAGGACGGCACCACCGGCACGGGCATTGGCTGTCAAAACGTGCTATGGTCGGATGCGGCGGTTTTCGCCTCCGGTTCGCCCGCCGCAGGGGCGAGCATGATGTACGCCATCACGGATTATGCGGCCCGGTTGCTGGTGGGAAAGCAGTTTTCCAATCCCTTTGAGGCGCTGGACGCTATTTTGCCAGAGTGCCTGCGCTACGGCCGTCAGGTAACGCGCCGGGAGGACATGCGCACCACCTTCGTGCTGAATGCGCTGGTCCCGGTGGATATGGCTCTGTGGCAGCTGTATGAGCGCAAAACGGGGCACAGGGGCTTTGACGCCATTGTGCCGCCGGAGGCAAAGCCCTGGCTTTCCAGACAGTATAACCGGCTGCAAATCATTCCGCTGGTTTCCTATGGCGTTACGGCACAGGAAGCGCGGGCGCTGGCACAGGAAGGGTACTTCTTTTTGAAAATCAAGCTGGGCTCCGACCCGGATAAAGACGGAGACCAGGAGAAAATGCTTGCGTGGGATATGCAGCGAATTACCGAGATTCATCAGGCGGTTGACGATCTCCGCACCCCTTGGACGGATAGCGGCCACATTGCCTACTATTTTGATTGCAACGGCCGTTATGACAGCGTGGAACGCGTGCGTCGTTTGCTGGAACATGCAGAGCGGATTGGGGCACTCCGGCATACCGTTGTGCTGGAAGAGCCGCTGGCGGAAAGCGACCTGAGCCCCGTGGGCAGCCTGCCGGTGATGGTGGCCGCGGACGAAAGCGCCCACTCGCCCGAGGATGTGCGGCAGCGTCTGGCGCTGGGCTATCGGGCCATTGCCCTGAAGCCCATTGCGAAAACCATGTCCGTTACCTTCCGAATGATTGAGGAAGCGGGCAAGGCCAACGCCGCCTTCTTCTGCGCCGATTTAACGGTGGGCCCGCTTCAGGCGGATGTGAACAAGTGCTTTGCCGCACGGCTGAACTGCCTGCCTGGCTTAAAGCTGCCTGTGATGGAAAGCAACGGTTGGCAAAACTACCGTAATTGGGAGCAGATGCGCGCCGCGCTGCCGGATCCACACGCTGCCTGGACGCAGATGACGGGCGGCGGCGTGGAGTTAAACGGCGGCTTTTACGAAAAATCGGCCAATATCTTTGAGTGCCTTTCCCATTATGAAAAACTGGCAAACGGAGGGATGGAACCATGACCCATGAAACCTTCCACTACAAAAACCTGCAGGAAGTGGAAAAACGCGCAGAGCAGCTTGGCGTAAGGATTCCGCTTTCTGCCAATATTCAATCGCTGTTTTCCGGTCTGGAGATTGCGGAACACAAAATTGACAATCGCATCGCCTTTCAGGCCATGGAGGGCACCGACGGCACGGAGGATGGCGCTCCCGGAGAAAAAACCATTCGCCGCTACGACCGTTTCTCCCACGGCGGCCCCGGCGTGATCTGGTTTGAAGCTGTCGCTACCGTGCCCGAGGGCCGTGCCAGCGCCCATCAGCTGATGATTACACGGCAAAACGTGGGCGAGTTTCGGCGTTTGACGGACAGAATGCGGGAAAACTGCCTGAAGGCGAACGGTTATGAACCGCTGATTATCATGCAGGCTACCAATTCCGGCCGTTATTCCAAGCCACACGGCTATCCCGAACCCATGATCCTCTATAATTGCCCGCCGCTGGAGGATACGCCCCTGCCCAAGGAGTGCATCCTGAGCGACGACGATATCAAACGCTTTGAGGAAGCCTTTGGCCCCGCCGCTACGCTGGCTCAGGAGGCTGGCTTTGACGGCATGGATGTGAAAAGCTGCCACCGCTACCTGATTTGCGAATCCCTCAGCGCCTTTACCCGGGAAGGTCCCTATGGCGGAAGCTATGAGAACCGCACGCGCTTTATCAAAAATGCGTACCGCGCGGCGCAGGCCGGGATTCGGGGAGAACGCTTTTTCCTGACCAGCCGCATGAACGCCTACGACGGTTTTCCCTATCCCTATGGCTTTGGCGTGCAGGAGGGCAGCATGGAGCCGGATCTTCGGGAGCCCATTCGCCTGCTGAAAGAACTGAAGGAAGAGTTTCATATTCCGCTCATTAACATCACTATGGGTAATCCATACAAGAATCCCCACGTGAACCGCCCTTACGATCATGGCAATTATGTGCCGGATGAGCATCCCCTGGAGGGTGTGGCCCGGATGATGAAGGGTCTGGCGGAAATTCAGAAGGCCATTCCCGATTTGCCGGTTATCGGCTCGGCCTTTACGTACCTTCGCCAATTCAGCCCCAACCTGGCGTCCGCCATGGTGGAGGAAGGCGGTTGCGCAATGGCAGGCTTTGGCCGCATGGCCTTTGCCTATCCGGATTTTGTGCGCGATTTGCGGCAAAGCGGCGAGATTGACCCCAAAAAGGTATGCATTGCCTGCGGCGGCTGTGCCGCACTGCTGCGCGCCGGTACGCCTGCCGGCTGCATTGTGCGAGACTCAGCGGTATATAAACTGAAATAAGGATGGCGTAATCAAAACCACCGGCTAAGCCGGTGGTATGCACCATGCCTTCAAGGCAATAATACCTGCCGCGCCTAAAGGCGCA
>CAKUCE010000033.1 GCA_934643535.1 uncultured Clostridia bacterium
AACTCATACCAGCAGTGGCACAGAAGAGGCAGCACCATCAGCGCGGAGACCAGCACCGCCTGCTGGGTGGGATTATGCCATACGTTGGGGGAACCGATGCCGCGGTATACCCGGTCGTTCACCCCGGGAATGCAGACCGCCGTCACCACGTTGACCAGCACCGCCGTCAGCGTGAGCGTGTTTTCCTTCAACCTGCCCCGGCACAGGCCCACCAGCACCCGCTGCGTCAGCAGAAAGGTCAGGGTTTTGCACAGGCTGCAGATGACCGGCGCGGCCCATTCGATGGGAAGCCCGAGCTGATAAACGCAGGACGTCATCAAATGCCACAGGGGATAGGCCAGGCGGCTGGTGATGGAGTGCAGGTCGGTAAAATCAAAATCCGCCGCGATACCGGCATGCACCGCCAGATCGGTCAGGGTGAACTGCATCTCATAACGATACAGGAACAGCGTGGCGGCATAGACCGCCGCCGCTGAAACCAGCAGCAGCCAGCCGGGGCGGTGCGCCTTTCGCCATTCCCGCTCGTTGACGATCACATCCAAAGACATTTCCGGGACTCCTTTCGGGCCGTCCGCCGGGCGGACGGGTTGGGCGGGAAACGGCAAAAGCCCCGATTTTCCGCTCTTTTTTGCATGGGTCAGTGTATCAAAAAAGGCAGGGAGTGTCAAATGAAGGCGGCGGGGCCGCTTTTCCCATGCCAGCCCTGAAGCGGCAACGCCATAAGCAAAACCGCCGCTTCTTTGTGAAGCGGCGGTTTGACAGGCCTTTTGTTTTTTCAGCCCAGGAACATCAGAACGATGGAAAGCGCGACGAACACACCAGCGCAAATCTTCGTCGTCAGCGCCAGCTTCGCTTCCATGCCCTTGGCCTTATTCTTCCCAAAAAAGGTCTCGGCAGCACCGCTCACGGCGCCGATGCCGCTGCTTTCGCTGCTCTGCAGCAAAACAGACACGACCAAGATCAGGGCGGATATCAAAAGCAAAATGCCTACGATCCACTGCATAGCGGTCATCTGGGGTCCCTCCTTAGCGAATGTACATGTTATCTTACCATTGTCTCAGGGAAAAAGCAAGCATTTCCGCAAACAGAGACGGAATTTTGCCGCCGGCCCGGCAGGTACGTCCTGTAACATTGCGCTTCCGGCTTTTCCAATCCGGGAAACTATGCTATAATAAATTGTTAAGCAGACTTTTTGACTGCTGCGGCAAACGCCTGTAAGGAGGGTTTTTCCATGAATCGCCCGGAGCCATTCGTTTCTCAGCCGCTGGTGCTGGCTTCCGCTTCTCCCAGACGGCTGGAGCTGCTGTCCCTGCTGGGTATTCCCTTTGAGGTGATCCCTTCCCGGGCGGAGGAAAACGACGTTTCCGGCAGCGGCCGGGAGCGGGTGCAGGTGCTGGCGCGGCGCAAGGGCGAGGAAGTGGCCGCCCGCCTGCCGGGAAGGGCGATACTGTCCGCCGATACGCTGGTCTGTGTGGAAAACGAGGTGCTGGGGAAACCTGCGGACGAGGAGGATGCGGCGCGGATGATCCGGCTGCTCAGCGGCAGAAGCCACTGGGTCTACACCGGCGTCTGCCTGCTGCTGCCGGACGGCGCCGTTCGGCAGCAGGTCTGCGGCACCGAGGTATGCTTCGCCGAGCTGGACGAAGACGAGATCCTGCGCTACGCCGCCTCCGGCGAGCCGCTGGACAAGGCCGGGGCTTATGCGGTGCAGGGCCGGGCGGGCGCGTTCGTCCGTTCCATCCACGGCAGCCCCACCAATGTGATCGGCCTGCCGCTGGAGACCGTGGCGCGGATGCTGCGGGAAGCGGGCTGGAGGCTGCTGGGCTGAAAAAAAGACGAGCATTACTGAACAATAGATTGGATGTGATTCCGTGGGCTTTGTAGCGCACGATCTGGGCGTTGATCTGGGCACCAGCAACACGCTGGTTTACGTCCGGCATAAAGGGATCGTTATCAACGAACCCACCATTGTGGTGGTGGACTCCACCAACGAACGCAAGGTCCGCGCCGTGGGCGACGACGCGAAGGTCATGCTGGGCCGCACCACCGACGGCGTGATGGCCGTCCGTCCCATGCGGGAGGGCGTGATCACCGATTTTGACATGACGGGCATCCTGATACAGTTTTTCATGCGCAAGGCCATCGGCTCCAGCTATCTGCTGAGGCCCCGCCTGTTTTTGAGCTACCCCTGCTCCATTTCCGCCATCGAGCGGCGGGCCGTGGGGGAAGCCGCCAAGTACGCCGGGGCCCGCAAGGTCTTTCTGGTGGAAAAGCCCTTTGCCGCGGCGCTGGGCTGCGGCCTGCCCGTATTTGAGCCGAACGGCTGCATGGTGGTGGACATCGGCGGCGGTACCACCGACGTGGCCGTGGTCTCGCTGGGCGGCGTGGTCATCAGCCACTCCATCCGCGTGGGCGGCGTGAAGATGGATGAAGCCATCATCAACTATATCAAGCGGGAATTCAATATCATGATCGGCGACCGCACCGCCGAGGAGGTCAAGCTGGATCTGGGCTCCGCCCTGCCGCTCCACGGCGAGCGCCGGGCCCGCATCCGCGGCCGGGACATGGTCACCAACCTGCCCCAGACCACGGAGATCACCTCCACCCAGATCTATGAAGCCATTCAGGAACCCTGTCAGGCCATTCTGCGGGCCATCAAGTGGGTGCTGGAACGCACGCCGCCGGAGCTGGCGGCGGACGTGATGCACCACGGCATCTACCTGACCGGCGGCGGCTCCCTGCTCTACGGCATGGATCAGATGATCGCCAGCGAGCTGGGCATCCCGGTGCTTCTGTCCAAGGAACCCACGGACTGCGCGGCGATGGGTCTGGGCAACATCATTGAAAACTATGACCTTCTGCAGCATCTGGGCCGCACCAGCTTCCTGCATGAATTCTGACGGGGCGTTTTTCCCTTCTGACTTTGCTGAATACCCGGAGGTGAACCCATGAAGCTGAGAGTACCAAAAAAAGAGCGGCGCAAGAGCGGCGACAGCCGGGGAAAGCACATCCTGCGCAATGTGCTGATCGTGCTGAGCATCATGGCGCTGATGGCGCTGGCGGGCGCTCACCTGCTCAGGCTCATCACCGGCAATGAGATGCTGGCCGTTCCGGAAAACGGCGTGGCCGCCGTGGTCACCCCTCTGCAGAGCGGTTTTGCTTCCGTGGTCAACTGGATTAGCGATTATTTTTACACCTTGAAGCTGCGTTCCCGGCTGGAATTGGAGTATAATAATCTCCGGCAGGAGAACGAGCAGCTCACCTATCAGGCGATGCTTGCGGAGGAATTACAGCACAAGCTCAGCGTCTACGAGAACCTGTTTGACGAGGTCTCCGACAACGAACAGCTCAATCCGCTGGTGGCCACGGTCATCGGCCGGGAAAGCGGCAACTACTTTTCCGTTTTCACCATCAACAAGGGCACCCGGGACGGCATCAGGGACTACATGGCCGTCACCATGAGCGGCGCTCTGGTGGGCTATACCTACAACACCAAAACCAACAGCGCCTCCGTGCGTACCATCATCGACAGCGAGGCCAGCATCGCCGGCCTGATCTCCACTTCCCGGGATCAGGGCACGGTGCGGGGCACGCTGGGCATCGACGGCCAGCCCATGTGCCGCATGTACTACCTGCCGGAAGAAAATCTGCCCCGCCCCGGCGATCAGGTGGTCACCTCCGGCGTAGGCATGTCCTTCCCCAAGGGCATTCCGATCGGCACCGTGCGGGAAAGCACCCGCGGCATGGAAAGCAACAAGCAGTACATCGTGGTGGAGCCCGCCGCCGACTTTCAGCACGTGGAATACGTCATCGTGCTGCGCTACCAGCCGGAGGCCGAGGCGGTGGAGGACCGTTCCTCCAGCTCTGATTCCCTGACGCTGGTGCCGCTGGAATCCATTCAGCCCGTGCCTACCGTGCTGATCGGCAGCGACACCTATCAACTGGCGCCTACGCCGACCCCCAGCCCCGAGCCCACTCTCGGCCTCGACGAAACGCCCGCTCCCACCGGCGCGGCGGCTACCCCCGGCCCGACCTCCGGTTCCGGCAATTATGAGTACCGGGTGCCCTCCGGCCTGCAAACCGGCGCGACGGACAACGGCTACGGCTTCACGCTGGCCCCCACCGCCACGCCCACGCCCACGGCCCCGCCGCTGGACCTGTCGGTAGAGGAGGACTGACCGTGTTTACCAAAGCCCTGAAAGTCGCCGTGCTGACGCTGCTGGCCTACCTTCTGCAGGCCACGACGGCGGAATACCTCTCCATCGCGGACGTGGCCCCCAATCTGGCGCTGGTGATGATCGCCATTGCCACCGTGGCGCTGGGCCGCAAGTACACCTTCGTCATGGCCCTGACCGTGGGCTACCTGATCGAGATCATGACCCCCATGCTGGATTACATCAGCCTGATCCTGTATCCCGTAGCGGCCATGCTCAGCGCGCTGGTCTTCTCCGACAAGAGCGAGCGCAAGCTGGAAGAAGAACGCACGATGGGCCGCCGGACCAGCCAATGGAACCCACACCTGCGCACCCCCCTGTGCGCGGCCCTCAGCGTGACGGTCTTCGAGGCCGTCCACCTGCTGTACACCTACTTGAGCGGCGTTTCGCTGGACGCGGGCCATTGGCGGCGCGCTCTGATCGACGTGCTGTACTCCATGCTTCTGGCTGGAACGCTGCAATTTCCCGTGCGCTGGTGGCTGGGGGTCTATAAGCTGAAGAAGGCCCGATAAGCCGGCTTTTCCCTTTGGATCCCCCCCGAAAGGAGGTCTTTTCCCATGCGAAACCGATTTGGCCGCCGTGAAAAGCGGGAAGGCTACAACCTGAACGGTCGGTATATTTTCGTGCTGGTTGTCATTCTGGGCATGTTCGCCTATCTGTTCAGCGGTCTGGCGGAGCTGCAGCTCCGCTCCAGCGCCGACTACGAAGAAAAGGCGGAGAGCCGCCGCACCACCGAAGTGGTGCTCCGGGGCAGCCGCGGCATGATCACCGACGCGGACGCGGTCATTCTGGCCAAGGACGAGCCCATTTACAACGTTACCTTTTACCGGGACGCCAGCCAGAACAGCCAGTCCCAGTACCGCAACTTTACGCTGTCCATCCAGCAGGCCATTCAGATCATCGAAAACAACGGCAACGAGCTGTCCGTCAGCTTCGTCATCCGCCGCAACGAAAACACCAACGAGTGGGAATTCTTCTTCGGTTCCGGCGTCAGCGAAAGCGTCCTGCAGACCCGGGAAAACCAGTGGCGGGACAACAACTATTTCACCGTCACCAGCGTGCCCACCGCCGCCGAAGCCATGACGCGGCTGAAAAAACGCTACAAGATCGTCAACAGCATCGAGGAACGGGAGCAGAACCGCCGGGAGGCCGAGGCCGCCGGACGTTCCTATGTGGACGATGTGGTTCTGGACGAGGAGACCATGCTGAAGGTCATGGCAGTCTATTCCGAAATGCAGATGAACCTGTTCAACTCCCAGCCCATCGTCATCGCCAAGGACGTGCCCTACGAGACCGTGATTGAGATCGAGACCAAGTCCATGACCCTGAGCGGCATGGAGATCGCCGTGGGCACCAAACGGGTCTATCCCCGCTCCACGCTGGCGGCGCAGGTCATCGGCTACATGGGCGCTATTCCCTCTGCCGAAAAATGGACGGAGCTGCAGAAAAAAGGCTATAAATACAGCGACACCATCGGCGTGGACGGTATTGAAGCCTCCATGGAGGACTGGCTGACCCAGAACAGCGACCTGCGGCAGGGCTACCGGGTGGTGGAACGCGACCGGGTGGGCAAGATCACCCGGGAGCTGAGCTACACCGAGCCTCAGGACGGCAACAACGTCAAGCTGACCATTGTGGCCAGCTACCAGCAGCAGGCCGAGCGCGCGCTGGCCGAAAACGTGGCCTCTGTGCGCGCCTCGCAGGAAACCAAGCTGATGGACAACACCTGGCTGGAAAAAAACAAGTCCATCATCGAAAACCGCAACTGGGAGAAGTATCCGCTGGCGCTGGCCCAGCGGGCCGCCATGACGGTCATCGATATGGAGGGCCGGGTGCTGGCCATGGCCAACTATCCCACCTTTGACCTGAACGCCCTGGCGGCGGCCGGAAAAGAGAGTCAGGAGATCCTGATGGACACCCGCAACGTGCTGATGAACTATAACATCCACGCCCGCGGCACCCCCGGCTCCATTTTCAAGATGGTCTCCAGTCTGGGCGCGCTGATCGAGGGCGAGCTTTACACCAATGAGACGATCTCCGACGGCGGCTATTATACCAAATACAACTCCGACCTTTCCACCGCGCCCAAATGCTGGATCTCCGAATCCCAGCGCTACAAGCACCAGCACCAGACCATCGTAGACGGGCTTTCCCATAGCTGCAACTATTTCTTCTACGAGCTGGGCGACCGGCTGGGCGAGACCCGGCTGTATCAGTACGCCGCCAACTTCGGCTTCACCAGCAAGACGGGCATTGACCTGCCCGGCGAGGTGCGCAGCGTGGTAGGCTGCCAGACCAGCCTGTACGATCCGGACAAGGCCATGGACGAAGCCTCGCAGGATACGTCCATGCCCATCATCGTATTCAACTCCATCAAGAAGCACCTGCGCAATCAGGGCGCCAGCCGCAACATCACCTATGACGACGAGCGCCTGAACCGCTGCGTCAAGCGGCTGATGGACATGGCCGTCAACACCAATCAGGCGGACTGGGTGCAGTCCATGCGCCCCATCCTGATGGAAGAGCTGAACATGACCCGAGAAATGGTTCACCTGCAGGTGGTGATCGGCGATACCTACAATTACCTGAACGACATCAAGTGGGGCGGCAGCCAGACCATTCAGGTGGCCATCGGACAGTCCATCACCACCGTAACGCCCGCAGCCGTTTCCCGTTACGTAGCGGCGCTGGGCAACGGCGGCAAGGTGTACAACCTGACCATCGTGGACTCCATCACCTCCCCGGAGGGCGACATCGTCAGCCAGCGCACGCCGTCGCTGATGCACGACTTTGGCGAGGATTCCTCCGATACGGCAGAATATCTGTCCTACATCCTCAAGGGGATGGAGGGCGTGGTTGACGAAAGCGGTACTGCTGAACGTTACTTCCGCAACTGGAAATATCAGCAGCATATCTGCGCAAAAACAGGGACCGCCGAAGTTACCACGCTGGACCTGGAGAACAACGCATGGTTCGTTATGCTGGCCCCCAAGGAGAAACCGGAGATCGCCGTGGTGGTGTTCATCCCCAGCGGCCTGTCCGGCGGTATGGCGGGAGTCGCGGCCCGGGAATTCGTGGGCTGGTATATGGACCAGAAGACCCTGCGCTCGGTGGACGTGGTGTTCCCGTCCGGCAATACGCTGGCCCCGTAACGGCCCAGGGCAAGAATCCACCCCAAGAAGGAAGGAAAACCAACATGAGTCAATCCTGGCTGATCGCGTCCGGCAAGGGCGGCGTGGGAAAATCCATGGTGACGGCGGCGCTGGGCGTGGCGCTGGCCCGCAAGAGTATGCACTGCTGCTGCGTGGACGCGGATCTGGGCCTGCGGGATCTGGACATGGTGCTGGGGCTGCAAAGCCGGGTGGTGTACGACATGATGGACGTGGTGCGCCACGACTGCAAGATGCGCTCCGCGCTGGTCAGCCATACCCGGTATGAAAACCTTTCCCTGCTGCCCGCGTCCCAAAGCGCCCGGGCCAAGGATCTGGATGCGGAGGAATTCAGCCGGATCATCCGCAAGCTGAAAAAGCGCTACGGCTATATTCTCACCGACGCGCCTGCCGGCGTGGATCGGGGCCTGTGCAATCTGGTGCCTGCCAGCGACCACTGCATTCTGGTGGTCACGCCGGACGACGTGGCCATCCGGGACGCGGAACGGGTACTGGCCGTGCTGGAGGCGGAGGGCAAGGGACGGCCCATGCTGATCGTGAACCGGGTGGTGGAAAAGCTGGTGGCACGAAACGAAATGTACAGCCCTCAGACGGTTGCCAGTACGCTGGATATTCCCCTGCTGGGCTATATTCCCGAGGACCCCAGGATTACCGAATGCCTGTGCCGTCACGAGAGCTTTATGGAGATGGATTGCCCGGCCAGCCGGGCGATCGAACGCATCTGCCTGCGCTTTTTAGGCGAATATGTGCCCATGCCCTCGCCCCGGCTGCGTCACGGCTGGTTCCGCCGTTCGCCGCATTATTGACTTTTGGCTGCTTTTTCCATGAACGTATGGAAAAAGCCGTTGGAAAGGATGTGGTTTTTCTCTCATGATGATCAACGAGTCCCGGCGCTCCCGGGCCCATTTCGACCTGCCGCTGGTGCTGCTGGTCTTCGGGCTGGCGGCATTCGGGGTGCTGGCGGTTTCCGTCGCCACGTTTTCCACCTCCTCCGCGGAGGAGGATACCCTGCTGAACTACATCGTGGCTTCCTATTACGGCCTGCGGCAGTCCATCTTTTTCCTGATCTCGCCGGTCATTATCGGCGTAATTACCTACTTCCCCTATGAGTTTATCCGGCGGCGCTCGTCGCTGTTCTATTTCGTTGCCTGTACCCTGCTGCTCATTACGCTGGTATCCAATCAGGCGCAGGGCGTGAAGGCGTGGACCGACCTGATCTGGGGCTATACCATTCAGCCTTCGGAATTTGTCAAACTGGCCTGTATTATTGTCCTCGCCAAATATCTGGAAACCAACACCGAACCCATGAGCGACCTGAAGGGCACCGCCCGGCTGATCCTGCTGATGGCGATCCCGTGGGGCCTGACGCTGTTGCAGGGCGAAATGGGCTCCGTGCTGGTCATGATCTTCGTTTTCGGCGTGATGATGTTTTTCGGCGGCATCCGCATCCGCACACTGTTGGGCATCGGAGCGGTCGGCGTGATCGCCATTGCGCTGCTCTACGGCATTACCATGGCTTCCGGCGCGGACAACTACCGTCTGACCCGTATCCTGAGCTTCCTGAGCCCCGAGCTGGTGGACGAAAGCGCTACTTATCAGGTCACCCAGTCCAAGATCGCCATCGGCTCCGGCGGGCTGAAGGGCGTAGGCATGTTCGTGCAGGGCAGCTTCAGCCAGCTGGACTATGTGCCTGAGGACTGGACGGACTTTATTTTTTCCACCATCGGCGAGGCATGGGGCTTTGCAGGCTGCGCGGCGGTGGTCCTCGTCTACCTGCTCATCATTCTGCGCATGATGTATCTGGCCCGCTATACCGCCGACCGCTTCGGCCAGATGGTGATTCTGGGCGTTATGGCCATGCTTCTGTTCCACGTGTTTGAAAACGTGGGCATGACCACGGGACGGATGCCCGTTACGGGCATTCCGCTGCCCTTCCTCAGCTACGGGGGCAGCAATCTGGTCACCAACATGGGCGGTATCGGACTGGTGCTGAATGTGGTCAAGAACCGAAGCGTCACCGTTATGCCGGGGTTGGCGCCCCAGACCCGCATCCGGGGCAAATATACCAAATGACCTGAAAAGGTGGGGGAACGATGGACCTGTCCTATCTGCTGTGGCTGCAGGGACTGCGGGAAAGCCTTTCCGGCGCGCTGGACGGTTTCTTCCTGCTGGTGAGCCAGCTGGGCCGGGCGGAGCTGCCCATGGCGGCGACGCTGATCGTGTACTGGTGTTTCAGCCGGGAGCTGGGCCAGCGGCTGCTTTTCACCCTGAACGGCAGCGACCTTCTCAACAACGTGCTGAAGCTCAGCTTCTGCGTCTACCGTCCGTGGGTGCGGGAACCGGCGCTCCATCCCGTGGAGAAAGCCCTTTCCACCGCCACGGGATATTCCTTCCCCAGCGGCCATTCCAGCAAGGCGGGCGCATTCTTCGGCAGTCTGGGCATTGCCGGAAGAAAACGCCGCTGGGTCCCCTGGGCCTGCGGCGCGGTGATTTTGCTGGTGCTGATCTCCCGGAATTATCTGGGCGTTCATACGCTGCAGGACGTGCTGGCAGGCGCGGCGGTGGGGCTTTTTTGCGCGTTCCTGCTGCCCTGCCTGCTGCGCCGGGCGGACGAAGGGCACAACCGGGATCTCCTGATAGGGGGCATCGGCGCGGCCCTTTGCGGCCTGTTCATCTGGTATGTGCTGGCGAAGAGCTATCCGGCCGACCGGGCCGCCGACGGCTCTCTGCTGGTAGACCCGGTGAAAATGCAGAAGGACTTCTTCCTGTCGGCGGGCGCTGTGCTGGGAATGCTGGCAGGCTGGCTGCTGGAGCGCCGGAAGGTGCGCTTCACCACGGACTGCGGCTGGGGCGCGAAGCTGCTGCGGCTGCTTTCCGGTCTGCTGATCGGTTTTGTGGGCTTCTATACGCTCCTGCGTCACTGGCTGCAGGGCTTGATGGGCACTAATTGGGGCGCGATGCTGGGCGTGGCGCTGGCGATGTTCTATTTGGTCGGCCTGCATCCGATGCTGTTCACATGGGCTGAAAAAAAGCTCCGGCTCGGAACGTCCGCCGAAGCAAAGGCCTGACCAGAGGACAGGACTGTACGCAGCCGCCCGGGTCGATTCGTTCGATCCGGGCGGTTTTATCTGCCGAAAAACAGGCGCTTTTTCAGATCACAGCCTTTTTCCCGATGGCGTATCCCTGATCGTATACTCGCTGAAGCACCTCCGGATCCCGTTCCAGACGTCCCATTTCAATGGGACGCTTTGGGCGGATCACCGTGGCTGCACCGTCCTGCTCCAACCGGCGCAGACGGTCGAGACTTTGGTTGTAGGCCTCGTGGCGGCAGCGGAGCCGTTGCTGCAGGGCCGGGTATTTTCCGTACCACAGGTCGATGGGCAGGGTGGGCATGGGCCCTTTCCGGTAGGAAGCATCCCGGGTCAGGACGACTACCAGCCGGTCATAGCCCAGCGCCTGCATGGCCTCGAAGGGAATGCTGTCCACAATGCCGCCGTCCAGATACAGGCCGTCCCCGATGGGCACGGGCCGGGAAACGAAAGGCAGGGACGCGGAGGCCCGCAGGGTATCCATCTGCTCAAAGACGTTTTTGATCAGCGGGTATTCCGCAAGGCCGGTGTCGATACGGGTCACGACGGCGTAAAAGGGAACGCCGGAGGCCTGAAAGCTCTGCTGGTCAAAGGGGTCCAGCCTGGAGGGCACCGTGCCGTAGGCAAAATCCGGGCTGAAGAGATTGCCGGTTTTCATCAGCGGCCCAAGGCCCATGTAGCGGGGGTCGCGGATGTAGCGTTTGTTATAGCGGAGGACGCGCCCCGGCTGCCGGGAAAGAAAATTGACCCCGAAAACCGCTCCGGCGGACACGCCGATAACGCCGTCAAAAGAAAGGCCCCGGGCGTAAAAAGCGTCCAGCACCCCGGCGGTAAACAGCCCCCGCATACCGCCGCCTTCCAGAACCAGTCCTGTTTTCATTCGAATGCTCCCTTCCGCGCAGTTAAGGCAATACCGCACAAATGAGCGGCATTGCCCTAAAACGGGCGCGCCTTATTATACACCCGAATGGGCCGGGAACCAACCGCCGGGCGGGCTGCCCGCAGCCGTCTTTTTCGGCCTGATCCTCCGAAAAAGCCCCGCCCTTGTGACCGAAGCCGTTTCATGCTATAATACATTGGAAAACCGCACGGCGGCGATCATTGTGGAATATCATCCTTACGGAATGGATTCAGGCGCGGGAGAGCGCCGATTTCTGATGAATCAGGAGTGGAGAAGCATCATGGACTATTCCAGCGAACAGCTGCGCGCCCTGGCCCGGGAATTCTGCCCCGCCGGGATCGCCAAAGACCCTGTTCCCCTTGGCAACGGCCATATCAACGATACCTTCCTGTTTGAAGCCGAAGGGCGGAGCCATGTGCTGCAGCGCATCAACCGCAACGTGTTCCGGGAGCCGGAAAAGGTGATGGAAAACTTCCAGCGGGTCACGGAGCATATCCGCCGGAGGGTGGCCCTGGAGGGCGGCGACCCGGAAAAGGAGACCCTGCGGCTGAATCTGGCCCGGGACGGCCGGCCCTATACCTTTGATGAAAACGGCGACCTGTGGCGCAGCTACGCCTTTGTGAAGGATACCGTGACCTACGAGCGGACGGATGATCCGGCAATGTTCCGGGAGGCGGGCCGCTGCTTCGGACGGTTCCACGATCTGCTGGACGATTTCGACGCTTCGCTTCTGTACGAAACGATCCCTTATTTTCATCATGAGCCGCGGCGCTGGCAGGATTTCCTGCGGGCCATTGAGGAAAATCGTTCCGGCCATCTTCAGGCGGCGCAAAAGGAAGTGGACAGCTTCCTGACCTTTGCCGCCCTTCCGCCGGTTTTGCAGGAGGAGCTGGAAGCGGGCGTGCTGCCCCTGCGGGTCACGCACAACGATACCAAGCTCAACAACGTCCTGATGGATGAAAAGACCGGCCGTGCCCTGTGCGTCATTGATCTGGACACGGTGATGCCCGGATTGGCGGCCTACGACTTCGGCGACGCCATTCGCTTCGGGGCCAGCACGGCGCTGGAGGATGAAACGGATCTTGACAAGGTGCATTTCAGCCTGCCCTATTACCGTGCTTTTGCGGAGGGTTATCTGGAAGCCTTCGGCAGCCGCCTGAACGAGGCCGAGCTTCTGTCCCTGCCCATGGGGGCCAAGCTGATGACGTTGGAGGTGGGCATCCGCTTTCTGGGCGATTATCTCAACGGCGACGTATATTTCAAGGTGGATTACCCCGAACATAATCTGGTCCGCGCCCGCACGCAGCTCAGGCTCCTGCAGGAAATGGAAGCTCACTGGCAGGAGATGAACGACATCGTCCGGGAACTGGGAAAGGGGCAGAGAAAAGCATGAAAAAGCCGATACTGGTCATTATGGCCGCAGGCATGGGCAGCCGCTACGGCGGATTGAAGCAGATCGACCCCGTGGGCCGCAGCGGCGAAATCATTCTGGATTATTCCCTTTTTGATGCGAAACGGGCGGGATTTGAAAAGGCCGTTATCGTCATCAAGCGGGAAAACGAGGCCCTGTTCCGGGAGGTCATCGGCGACCGGGCCAGCCGCCAGATGGAGATTCAGTACGCCTATCAGGAAATGGATGATCTGCCGGAGGGCTTTTCCATTCCCGAGGGCCGCAAAAAGCCCTGGGGCACGGGCCACGCGGTGCTGGCCGCCCGGAAGCTGGTGGACGCGCCCTTCTGTGCCATCAACGCCGACGATTTTTACGGCGCGGAGGCTTTCCGGCTGGCCTACGATCATCTGACCCATCTGAAGGACGAGGGCGACGTGGCCATGGTGGGCTATCTGCTCAAGAACACCCTGAGTGAAAACGGCTACGTTTCCCGGGGCATATGCGAAATGGATGAGGCGGGCCGCCTGACCTCCCTGACCGAGCGCACCCACATCATCACCAGCGCCGACGGGCCGCTGATGACCGAAGACCTGCACACCTATACCCGGCTGGAGGCGGACACGGTGGTCAGCATGAACATGTGGGCTTTCCCGCATTCCATGATGGACGCGCTGGAAAAGGGATTCCCCCTGTTCCTGCGGGAAAAGCTGCCGCAAAACCCCGAAAAAGCCGAGTATTTCCTGCCCATGGCGGTGGACGCGGAAATGCAGGCCGGACGGGCCGGCGTCAGCGTCAAAACCACCCATGACAAGTGGTACGGCGTGACCAACCCGGAGGATAAGCAGGACGTGGTGGACGCGGTGGCCCGTATGGCGGATGCCGGGCTGTATCCTGCTCCCCTTTGGCCGGAGGCATAAATGGAAAAACGGAGACCCAAAGCGGGTACGGTGGTGCTGATCGTTCTGCTGCTGGCGCTGACCGGCGTGTGCGTGTATCTCGCCCCCCGTACCCGGGACGCTTATCAGGAATACCGGACGGAAAGCGAGGCCACTCCCACGCCCACGGCGGATAACGCCAACATGATGGCCGTCACCCCCGATCCCAACGCCACGCCCACGCCGACCATGCTCATCCTCAAGCTGGGCACCCAGGGCGACGAGGTGAAGAAGCTGCAGGAGAGGCTGTATCAGCTGGGCTACTATACCGGCGAGATCGACGGCCAGTACGGGCAGGGCACGGCGCAGGCGGTCATCGCTTTCCAGACCCAGCACGGCATTGCCGGGGACGGTCTGGCCGGAGAAGAGACCCGAAACCTGCTGTATTCTGACCGGGCGGAGATGTTCCGTCCCACGCCCACCCCTACGGAAACGCCCTCGATCCTCAGTATGGGCGACCGGAACGACGCGGTCAAGGCGATGCAGGCCCGGCTGAAGGAGTTGGGATATCTGGACGGCAGCGCTGACGGAGACTTCGGCGGGGCCACCAGGGCGGCGGTGGTGTGGTTCCAGACCCAGAACGGCGAAACACCGGACGGCATCGCCGGGGCTAAGACGCTGGCGCTGCTGTTCAGCGACAGCGCGCCCAAGGCGGAGCCCACGCCCACCCCCGACCCCAACGCCCTGCCCATGCTGGTCAACCGCACCCACCCGGTGGACGCGAGCTACCGTCCCGCCAATCTGGTGCAGCTGAAGGACGTGCTTCCTTCCGGCCTCGTGACCGTCAAAGGCTCGGACTGCGAGGGCGACCGCACCGCCGCGCAGGCACTGATCACCATGTTTGAGGCCGCTAAGGCCGATGGGGTGACCGGCTGGCAGATCAGCGCGGGCTACCGCAGCGTGAAGTATCAGCAGACGCTGTTTGACAAGCAGGTGGCCGAGTACCAGAATCAGGGCCTGAGCACCGCCAAGGCCAAAAGCGCCGCCAGCAAGCTGGTGGCCGACCCCGGAGCCAGTGAACACCACACGGGTCTGGCCTTCGACATCACCGTGGCCGGAACGGCCTTCAAGGGCACGGAACAGCAGAAATGGCTCCAGAAGCACTGCTGGGATTACGGCTTCATCGTCCGCTATCAGGAGGACAAGGAAGCCATTACGGGCTTTCTGGCCGAGTGCTGGCACATCCGTTACGTAGGCGTGCAGCACAGCGTGGTTATGCGGGACAAGAATCTTTGTCTGGAAGAATATCTGGGCGAGACGGATTGACCCCTTTCCCCATTCTGAGAAAAAAGAGTACGATATGTATGTATGAGCTGATCGTCATCGGAGCAGGGCACGCGGGATGCGAGGCGGCGCTGGCAGCCGCCCGCATGGGCGTCAGCACCCTGCTCCTTACACTGGACATGAATTCCGTGGCCCTGATGCCCTGCAATCCCGCCATCGGCGGCACAGGCAAGGGCCATCTGGTGCGGGAGCTGGACGCGCTGGGCGGCCAGATGGGCCTGTGCATCGACCGCACCTTCCTGCAAAGCCGGATGCTGAACCGAGGCAAGGGCCCGGCGGTACACAGCCTGCGGGCACAGGCGGATAAGCGCCGCTATCATGAGGACATGATGGCTACCCTGTTCTCCACCGATCATCTGACCATCCGTCAGGGCGAGGCAATGGAGCTTTTGACCCAGAACGGAGCCATCAGCGGCGTGCGCACCATGACCGGCGAGGAGATCCCCTGCCGGGCGGTGGTCATCTGCAGCGGCGTCTATCTGAAAAGCCGCATCATCATCGGCCAATATTCCAAAAACAGTGGGCCGCAGGGGCTTCTGCGGGCGGAAGGCCTGTCCCAGTCTCTGACCGACTTGGGCTTCGAGCTGCGCCGTTTCAAGACCGGCACGCCCGCCCGGGTGGACGTGCGCTCCATCGATTTTGACAAAATGGAGCCACAGCCCGGCGACGACCCTATTACGCCCTTTTCCTTCCTGACGGTGGCGGAACAGCCGGACATCGGCGTGAAGTATCCGCTGGAAAACCGGGCCATGTGCTACCTGACCTACACCAACGAAGAGACTCACCGCATCATCCGGGAAAACCTCCATCTGTCGCCCATGGTGCGGGGCGAGATCAAGGGCACCGGGGCGCGCTACTGCCCCAGCATTGAGGACAAGATCCGCCGTTTTGCGGACAAGGACCGCCATCAGCTCTTCCTGGAGCCGGAGGGACTGTCCAGCCCGGAATGGTACGTGCAGGGCATGTCCTCCAGCCTGCCGGATTTTGTGCAGTGGCAGATGTACCGCACCATCCGCGGTTTGGAGCGGGCAGTGCTGGTGCGGCTGGCCTATGCCATCGAATACGACTGCATCGACTCCCGGGAGCTGAACCTGACGCTAGGCAGCCGCCGGATCCCCGGTCTGTATTTCGCCGGGCAGATCAACGGCACCTCCGGCTACGAGGAGGCGGCGGCGCAGGGCCTGCTGGCGGGCCTTAACGCGGCCTGCTGGCTGCAAGAAAAGGAACCCCTCATCATCACCCGGGACATGGGCTATCTGGGCGTGATGGTGGACGATCTGGTGGTGAAGGGCACTGACGAGCCTTACCGCATGATGACCAGCCGTTCCGAATACCGGCTGACCCTGCGGCAGGACAACGCCGACCTGCGGCTGACGGCCCTGAGCCACGCCCGGGGGCTGGCCTCCGACCGGCGCATGGCGCTGATGGAGCGCAAAAAAGCCCAGACGGCAGAGCTTCTGCAAAAGCTGCATACGGTCAAGCTGCCTTCCGGCGAAAAGCGGGATAGCTGGCTGGAGCAGCACGGCCAGCCGGTTACGCCCGCCACGCTGTCGGCGGAGGAACTGCTGCGCCGTCCCGCCATCGATCTCGCGTCGCTGGGCGAGTTGGCGCCCGAGCTGACCGGCTATGCCGCCGACGCAGCGCTGGAAGCCGAGCTCTCCGTCAAGTACGAGGGCTATCTGAAAAAGCAGCAGGAGCAGATTGCCCGGGCCCGGGCCATGGAGGACTGGGTCATTCCGGACGACATCGACTACAACGCCATCGAAAGTCTCCGCATTGAGGCCCGGCAGAAGCTCAGCGCCATGCGGCCCCGTTCCCTTTCACAGGCAGGCCGCATCCCCGGCGTCAATCCCGCCGACATCGCCGTCCTCATGGTCTACCTCCGCAGGGGGTGACCCCCTGCACCCCGGACTGC